>CAMDMN010000065.1 GCA_945901965.1 Legionella genomosp. 1
CAAGGCTACTCATGCAATATCCATGATTGAAAACACAATATTTTAAAAAAATAGTTGAATATCTTTAAAACAATATTTACACTCTTTGAGATATTTGCTATTATATGCCACATGATGTTCGGTCAATGTGTGGCCGAGTGGATTTATAACCAAATATTTTTTGTCTTGGAGAAGATTAATGAACGCTGTAACGCAAGCTGTACAACAGCAAAACGAAGGTTTAACGCAACAAGTGATTGGGGCAGTAAAGGGATATCTTACATCTGTTGGTAGCAAAGACGCTAATCTTAATCTTTATCAACTTATAGTAGAAGAAGTAGAAGCTCCTTTATTCCGTACAGTTATGGAAATGACTAGATACAATCAGTCAAAGGCTGCGCGTGTATTGGGTGTAAGCCGTGGTACTTTGCGTACTAAGCTTAAGCGTTATTTTGACGATGAGTTTATTGGAACTCGCGGAATTTAATTGCTGGTCTTCTGCTAGGCATTTTGCTATTATTACTGACAAAGTCGGTTAGGCAATCGCTCTTTGCGAAAGCAAAGGGAGGAAAGTCCGGGCTCCATAGGGTATAGTGCCAGGTAACGCCTGGGAAGCGTGAGCTTACGGAAAGTGCCACAGAAAATATACCGCCTGTTAAATCTGTTGTGGTTTATACCGCAATAGATTTAACAGGTAAGGGTGAAATGGTGCGGTAAGAGCGCACCGCGCAACTGGCAACAGTTGTGGCAGGGAAAACCCCACTCGGAGCAAGACCAAATAGGAATCCAAGCGGCTTCAATGCCGCAAAGCACGACCCGTGCTGGATTCGGGTAGGTCGCTCGAGGCAAATGGTGACATTTGCCCCAGATGAATGATTGTCCACGACAGAACCCGGCTTACCGACCGACTTTTACTTTTTTGTTACCGCAATAAATCCTAGAAACGTGCTCGGGATGACGTAAATCGTTCATTTAAATTTCAATTCACTATAAAATGCGACAGGGAAGGATCGCTATCAATACGTTAAAAGTCTACATAGTTTTTCTAATCTTCTAAACGCCAAGATTGTATGGGTTAATTTATTATTTCGTGTAACTTTTGCACTCCATGTCTGTGCCTTAAGCATTACTTAATGTTAAGGACGTATACTATGTGTAATTACTATTAATAGAACATATAAACCCAAGGCATCAGAGACATGAAGCAATTAGAACTTGTAGTTAAAGGCGCATATGCATTTTGCTCTCGATTTGGATTTTTTGAGCCAAAACTTGGAGGTGTCATTCGTATAGCTGGTTTTAATCCACATGAATGTACACAATTAGATAAAATATACCAATTAATGCAATCTACTCCTCAAAATAGTCTTTCATATTTTAAAAGCCCAATCATATCTGCAAGATCCGAACAACAAATTTTCCGTGGTTATCCCTTTACTAGTGTTTACAATAGAAGGCCGACAGATGCAGGCCCATCGTTTATCCCCCAAGCGCTTCTTGATGATATTAATCAACAAGAAGATTTTTCAATGAAAAAGTTTGTTAAAAAAGATCCGTGTGCTATTTTTAACCACATCCAGGGTATGACAAGCTTAAGATCCTACTCACGTAGTTGGGGGGTTGCTGCTGCATTTGCACTTGGAAAAGCGGGTTACAACGGTGCTGCCTGTCTAGAGCAGGTTAATCATGCTGGATGTTTATTACAGGCGCATTTAATCCCGGAAATATATAAATTTATTCTTGAATCTGAGCCGCATACAGACATTGGGCAATCTGTGCTTGATGGAAATGAGTATCAACTTGAGCATGGAGCTCCGTTTATGCCTGCTGCACGCATGAGCAGTATCAGCATCCTAATTAAAGAAGGGGGGCTATTCTCTCCTGCTCGTACTTTTAATATATTGAATCCTTTAGATGCTAATATTCAGGCCTTTATTTTAGCCAACACTAGTGATGAAGCTGTGAAGATGCTTCACAAATATGACCAGGATGCCTTACAAGCTGCAAGACAATTAAGTGAAATTTATTACTATATCATGCATCAACGAAAGTTTAGCCCTGAAGAGCAGCATGCTTTATATGAAAAATTCCAATCAGCTTATGAGTACGCAGGTAAGGTGGAAGGGCAATTTCGTCTCTCAATGAATAAGAGTATTAAAACTCAGAAGGCTCTAGGCAACGCTATGATGGAAGAACTTTCTGAACTACCATTACTTGATGTAAATGCAGCTAACCGATGGTTCGTTAGTGCTAAAAGTTTGTCAAAAGGATTCTATTTAGATCCACGTTCAGCCAACCCTATTGACTTACAAATTGATGCCAAGGGTAATTGTTTTGTACTTTTTCAAACTAAAACAGGAAAGGAAGTGCGCATCGATTTGCCAGATCGTAAAATATTAGAGATGTTGCCAGGCTATACATTGGGGCCATTTAATCTACTTTCTAGTGATGGCTCTTTGAACAAAGAAGGGTTAACTCCTCAACTTGGTCAGGCAGTTTCTACATCATTCATCAGTGAATTGCTAAGGACAAATGATCCTCGTATTAAAGGAGATGAATTAGAATATATGCCATCTTCAAAAGACATGGTAGAGAGCAGGATGCTTAGCGATCTTCTTGCTGATAGTTCGCTAAGGACATTGGGAAGTTAAGGGACAGAGACCCTTATTGGTTTTTTGTCGGATAAAAGTGTGTTATTATGTGCAGTATACTTATTAATTTTACATTTTTTGGTTGATATATGAACGAATTACCCAATAAGTGCCCGACTTGGAATGGATGAATCTAAATGCCATGGATAACTGAGTTTAAAAAAACATTATTACATGCAGCTTTATTTAAGCAAGCGCCATTGGTTTACTCCAGTCTTGCTTATTTAGGAAAAGCTCCAGCATTTCAAGCTAATACATTAGCGATAAGAAAGCTACTGATTGACAGTATATCTGAAAGAAATCTATTGCCATCATTAAAATCTATTTTTGGCATAACGCCGATAAAATCTAAATTGTTTGATTTTAGAAAATATTTACCTCAAAAACAACTTGAGTATGTCAAATCATTAGATAGAACATGTCATCAATTAATATTACCTGAGCATCTATCCATACTTAAATCATTTTACGCATCTAAACAAAAAGAACAATCCTTACTGGGTGAGCTTTATCGACATATCACCTTTGAACAAATGGTACATCGATTTATTCAAGCAAGATATGCTGCCGCTTATTTAGATGGTCGTTTGCTTGAATACAGAACGGGGCACGAGATATTACATGAGCCGCTTTCACATTGTACAGATAGAGAAAAACTTTTAGCAGTGGGCACCGCAGAAGACACCGGGGAATTATATAAATATTACCTAACTATTGAAGAAACAGCACTTTCTCATTTAGTGTCTGCCTCAGGTTATTTTCTTGCCATCAGCAATGGAATTAGACCTTCAAAGAGTAGTGCTGCGGTTCTCAATATCCGTGAACAGCTAGAAAAAGCTCATTTAAGTCCAGTATTGGTTAATTATGCAGTTGGCCCTGAATTTAGAAATGGGCGCAGTTTGCACTATGATGCACTTATGTGTATTGAATATCATGATGAAAAACATGGACATCCACATTACGATAGAAGGCAAGTAGCCTTAACCCAAGAAGGGTTCTCTTCGGTTGCAGAAGCCATTTACGGACAAGAATTTCCACATGGTCCAAAATCAAGAGAGCATTGTGAGCGCATATCTTTTCCTGTTAGCGACACAATATTTCAATCTAAAAACGCCTTTTTTTACGTTAATGCCTATAAACATAGACTTAAGCATACTTTAAAACAAACACTGATAGCCAATGAACTTTTGATGCCAGAGCCAGGAACCTTTAGGTTAAAGGGTTTAAGTTTAGGAGCTTTTGCTATCGATGCACTCGGGCCTTTATTAGAAAAATTATATTTGAGTGTATTAAAAGAATTGTTGCAAACATTGCCACTTAAAAAAATAAAACGAATTGAATTATTAAATTTCCCATCAATAATGACAAGGCATGGTAGTCACAGCGGAGATATTGATTATTTTATGAATTATACGTCAGGTATCAGAACCCATGAACCTGCATTGCTAGATAGCCCCATACCAGTTGAGCATTTATTGGCACCTTGCTTGTCACAATCAGATGATAGATATTTAGCCACACAAGTTTGTGGTGACAGTATTTCTCTGCCAGGAAATGAAGCAAATGTTGGACTGCCGCCCAGATCTAGTGATGAGGCTACTATGTATTATGCACTAGCAGGTATGACATCTTTGTGTGAAACAGAATTGATGCAACATGAAGAATTAGCGACAAGAATTTTAGTTACTGATGGTGAAACTTGCAAAACTTTAGCAGGAGATGATCGGGTTGTTGATTTATCTTGTGTGAGTCGGGGGCATATTGAACACCCAATATTAATAGAGACAGAACCCACATTAACTGAAGATGCTATAGAAATTATGGACGCCCTTAATGCCGTTCGTGGTGTTGCAGCGGCGCTAGATCCCGCGCCTGGTAATTTGAGCACAA
The DNA here is from genome assembly GCA_945901965.1 of Legionella genomosp. 1. Classification (GTDB taxonomy): domain Bacteria; phylum Pseudomonadota; class Gammaproteobacteria; order Legionellales; family Legionellaceae; genus CAMDMN01. The sequence continues at coordinate 4,521 of CAMDMN010000065.1, forward strand.
TCACTATTCAAATTCAGCCAACATATAATCGCAATAGTTTTTTTGCGATAATAGATAAACCTTCTACTCAAGAAACCACAGATAATGAATTCCTGCCAAGTACAAAAAAACCGTAATTAGGAATAAGTGTAGCCTTGATGCAGCGTAGTGTAATCAAGGTTTTAATTATCAAAAGCAAAGAACATAATAAACTACACGGGATAAATTCGGTAAATCCTAAATTCAGCAGTTGAAATAAAACTATCTTAATAATACATTCTAAATATGTATTTAATTAATAGGTTATCAGCTAATGCCAGTCCCATTGCTTTCTCCCGAGCTGCTTTTACAGCATCCAGATCTATTAAGTTTTTTGAAAGAGAGGGATCCTAGTCGATTGTCTTACATGTTACCAACGATAAAAAAAAGATATGAATTTGTTAGAGGTCAAGATGGCGGCCTCATATGTATGTCACCACTAAATCTTGCTATTGTATATGGAAGGTATGAAGCTTTAAAATATCTTAAACTCGAAGATAGTTATCTTGGAAATGTATTTCATACTGTAATTTGGAGTTTAGAATCTAATCATCATACTGAGGTTATTCCTGAATGCTCACTAAATATTATCAAATATTTAGTTTCTATTGAGGCTGTAAAAATTTCCTTTAAAAATGAGCTACTACGTCTTCTCGCTCTATCCCCACCACATAAAACCCCAGATAGTTATATGAATATTGTGCTAAAGAATATGTCGAAAAGTTACGATTTATTTATTGAGATAATATTTAAGTCTAATATTTATTATAATTTGGGATGGATATATTTTATAAAAATTCTTAAAAACTCCCCGGAAAAAACTAAAATAATAAATTTTTTGTTAGCGAGTAAAGCAATAGATTTATCATTAGATAATTTCGGACAGCTTATATGCCTTAATGATGGCAGTTCTGAGGAAGTATTGGTGAATTATACACAGCCTAAAAAAGTACTGGTTTTAGATTATACAAAAACTCAATATTCAGGACGATTACCAACCGAATTTCAAGTAGGTCTTATAAACTTGCTTATTAAATCCCCTTCCTTAGTTTTGTTAGAACCTGTGGTTTTAGAATTTTTTTCAGATCAAATTTCTGATATTTATGATGATCTAGTTAAAAATAATCTAAGAATTTCGGATAGGATTAGAGTTATAATTGATGGCTTTGATCTAGTTGATTGCCCGCTTTTTACAAAAGTTTTGGACGATCTTGAAATAAGACAAGAGGAAATTACTCATCCTGCTTTTTTCACTAAACCTGTTGTTGCAAAACCATCAACTGAGGTTTTTAGCAGTGAAGTTGAGCTAGATGATGGTAAAAAATGCTTGGTAATGTAATTTAGTTATTTAACTTAAGGGAACATCATCCCAAATACAGTGAGGGAGCTCTTAGAAAAATGTCTCGGTGCCTGAATTTGGAGATCCCTCACCATGTTCGGGATGACGTAATTTTGCTTGGCTATTGATAAATTAAGATTTAAAAACATGCTTACTTGATTATTAGTGTCACAACTCTTAAGATCTCAGCAAACTATATTTATATAATGGTAAATTATGCTATGTATTGATGTTGGTAATTCTCATATTTATGGTGGGGTATTTTCAGAAGGTGAGATAACTGTACGTTTTCGCCACACTTCTAAAGCAAGTACATCAGATGAGCTTGGGATTTTTTTAAAAAATGTTTTGCGTGAAAATAAATGCGTGCCTGAAGATATTCGTAAAATTGCCATATGCTCGGTAGTGCCTAAATTAGATTATTCGCTTCGTGCAGCTTGTGTTAAATACTTTGGTCTCGAGCCATTTTTTGTACAGGCTGGCGTTAAAACCGGTTTAAATATCAAATATTGCAATCCTGGCGATGTTGGTGCTGATAGAATTGCTAATGCAATTGCTGCAGTAAATCGCTTTGTTGGCAAAAATTTAATTATTATTGATTTCGGTACAGCAACTACATTTTGCGCCATTAATGCACAGAAACATTATTTAGGCGGAGTAATATTGCCAGGAATAAGATTGGCAGTAGATGCCTTATCTAATAATACCGCCAAGCTTCCTTCGGTAGAAATTATTAAAATTGAGCAAGTTGTTGGTCGCTCAACAATAGAGAGTATTCAGTCTGGAGTTTTTTACGGGGCAATTGGTGCAAGTCGTGAAATTATTGCGCGAATAAAAAATGAGGCATTTAAAGGACAAGAGGTGTTAGTGCTGGCAACCGGCGGTTTTGCTTCTTTATTTGATAAACAAGATATTTATGATTTACTTCTACCTGATTTAGTTCTGCATGGGCTAAAAATTGCTTCAGAAATTAATTCTTAGGCTAATTCTATTATTACATATTATTGGTTTGCATGGCATGTTATGTAAAACACTAAATAAATTTCAATCAGCACAATTGCATTAAATAATGTAAATTAAGGCACGGTATCCGAGCCACGACCGTTAGGGAGTGGAAAAGTTAGGGAGTGGAAAAGTTAGAACAGGACGAAGAATTCTCTGTCTTTATTTTCAAATACTGCCATTGGCAATCCTTGTTCATTAACAACATACTGTATTGTCGCTTCAACTTCTGTTTCTTTCCAAAGATATCTCGTGCTACCGTGATGTGTCCATCTTCTGACTCGACACTCATCCAATTTTGCTTTGTTTAAATGACGGGAAGCATAGGATTTTATTGTATTCATGATTTGTTCTGGCTTTGCTATGGCATGAATAACAAGATGCACGTGATTTGACCTAACATGCGCTGCCAGCAATACCCATTTGCGATGTATGCATACCTCTTCAATAGCCTGTAAAACGTTTTTCCGCCTAGATTCATCTAGAAAATAAGGTGTTTCAGGCATTCCTTTTTTTACCAAATGTAACCGTTTTGAATTAAAAGATAAAAAATCTGTTCCTGGTGTATTAGTAAATCGATCTACAGAGGTTGATTTATCTCCATGCAACCATGTTCCATAACAAGTAAATGTAATAAAATAGGCGAGCGGGATCGCTGTTTCATACAACATGATTTCACCATTTTCCTTTTGGCTTATTGGACTTGTTTGTAGTTAAGAATAATATCAAATTAAACGATAGCATACATCTAATTTTTCAAGCATATAATGACTTTTGTGAGATATTTTTCATCCCAGACATCTATTAACTTTTCCACTCCCTAACGGTCGTGGCTCGGATACCGTGCCTTAATTTACATTATTTAATGCAATTGTGCTGCATTTAAATCGCTTAATCTTGACCGAAAGCCATAGACAAGTGCACAATAGGCCACACTATCTTATAGGTAAATGGCGTTTATTTATCCATAAACACAAGGAATATGTATGAAATTATTTTTTTCTAAAGGTGCTTGCTCTCTTGCTGTTCGCATCATTATAAATGAAATTGGCATGGATTCTCTATTTGAGTCTGTGAATTTAAGAACCAAGAAAACAGAATCTGGCGAAGATTTCTTGACCATTAACCCCAAAGGCGGCGTTCCAACTCTCGAGCTTCACAATGGTGAAATTCTTACTGAAAATGCGGTTATTTTGCAATATTTATGCGATAAATCAAACGCTACAGGCCTACTGCCACAAATCGGCGATTTTAATAGATATCAAGTCCTTGAGTGGGTAAATTATGTATCGACAGAATTACATAAAGGCATAGGGATACTTTTTAACCAATCCATTACGCAAGAATTAAAAAACGAAATATTCATCCCTTTAATTAAAACTAAACTCAATTATGTCAATCATCATTTACAGAATAATCAATATTTACTAGGTGATGAGTTTAGATTACCAGATGCTTATCTTTTTGTGATGCTATTATGGACCAGTTATTTTGACATTGATTTAAAGGAGTGGAAAAATCTAACTCGGTACTTTGATACTTTGAAACACAGAACATCGATTGAGCAATCTTTAAAACAAGAAGAGATTGATATTAAATAATTTAACTAGTTAAGAAAACTTGGGGTCATGCATAAATCAGTCTCATAAGACAAAGTCTAACTTAGCTTGATCCATTAACTTTACCCGGTTATCAGAAACATCAGGGCAAACGCATCTAAATTTTTAACATTATTTATGTCATTGCGAGCGTAAGCGAAGCAATCCAGTGGCCTTAAGGTTCACACAAAAATCGCTAGATTGCTTCACTTTGTTCGCAATGACGACTTGCAGTTGATATTTAGATCACGGGGGTGCGTTTGCCCTGACAGAAACATCATTGCTTTATTTTGTTAGGTCGTAGTGCTACTATAAAAAATTTACCAATCAGTGTGGACGGGCATGCGCCTCGCTCATTATTCTTAGCCCGCGCTGGGTATGCGTCTTGGAGGATGCCAAAATGGGTGAATGGACACGGGTGGGGTTCTGTATTTTCGGTTGCCTAATATCTCAATGGGCACAAGCGCATAAACCACTCAGCACATCCGATGGTGCCGCGTTTCATGGGCCTCAGCATCAAGCGAACCAAGAAAAAACCATGGCTATTCCACCAGTCACCTTAGCCGTTAACCTCTTCAAGCATGCATTGGCGCATGGGGACGGGATACTGCAATTGGGAGGTTTTTGGAGCAAGCAAGGTCAGTCTCAACAAGTGAATATAAATGGCCTGATTGGCGATTATTTTAATGTCACGAACAGCCAAAGCAGTAATTTTTTACTAGGCCTGGGCTATTTAAAGGATGGAAAAGACATCAAGCGCGCCAAAATGCAGTATGGACTGAATTGGTTCTATCTTTCACCAACATCGGTTAAGGGAACCGTTTTACAAGAAGCGTCCTTTACCAATTTAGCCTATTCCTATCACTTAACTCATTATCCGCTCTATGCGATTGCAAAATCCACGTTCCAAACCCGGTTCCCTGATAAAGAAGTCACCTTGGATGTGGGCATTGGCCCTAACTTTATGACGACCAGTCAATTTAAAGAAACCTCACTGGGTGCAAATACCCTTCAGGATGCCATTTTTTCAGGAACCACCACGACAACGTTCAGTGCAACAGCCGGCATTAGTTTAAAATGCGGTCATTTTGTAGGGCCAACGCAAGCGGAACT
>CAMDMN010000066.1 GCA_945901965.1 Legionella genomosp. 1
AATCCCGGAAACCATAACTACACTTAAATAAAAAAACCCCGCAGTTGCGAGGTTTTTTAAAGTGGATTTTTTTATCGTTTCGAGTACTGTGTTGCTCGACGTGCTTTGTGTAGGCCGACTTTCTTTCTTTCTACACATCTTGAATCTCGAGTTAAAAGACCACGTGCTCGTAATTTTCTACGGAATGAATCTGGTAATGGCTCTGCATCTTCTGCCAAACCTTTTTCATCATATATAACTAAAGCTCGTGCTATACCTAAACGAACAGCTCCGGCTTGGCCAGTAATTCCGCCGCCGACAACAGTCGCATAAATATCAAATTTATTAAGCATATCAACTGCCTCTAGTGGCTGCCTAATAATCATGCATGATGTTTCCACACCAAAATAGCCATCTAAAGAACGATTATTAATCTTAATGTCGCCTTTACCAGGACGTAAAAAAACTCTAGCTACTGAACTTTTTCTGCGGCCGGTGCCATAGTATTGTTGCAATTCTGCCATAATACTTATTCCTCAATCTCAAGTTTTACAGGTTGCTGTGCTTCGTGTGGGTGATCAGAACCAACGTAAATTTTTAATTTACGGTACATCTCTCTGCCCAAAGGATTTTTAGGCAACATCCCTTTGACTGCACGCTCAATAATTTGTGTAGGGTTTTTTTGCTGCAATTTCTCGAAAGTCATTTCTTTAATACCACCTGGAAAACCAGTATGGTTATAATATATCTTATCTTTAAATTTGCGGCCAGTAACCTTTACTTTCTCTGCATTGGTAACAATAATATAATCACCCGTATCTACGTGTTGAGTATACTCTGCTTTATGTTTGCCACGTAAACGACGAGCAATTTCTGTAGCAAGGCGACCTAAAATTTTGTCGCTAGCATCAACCACAAACCAATCACGTTTAACTTCATGTGCTTTGGCGCTAAATGTCTTCATTAAAATAACTCCGTACCGCCTAAAAATTAAAATCTTTCAAATCTTGGACGGGCGATTTTAACTAAAAAGATGAAAGCACACAAGTAAAATGTAAACTTTATTTTATAATATAATAAAATTTCACTTAAAGTTCGGGCAAATCACCTAAATATAACCTATCAACCTTACGTCCAAGGACTAAATGAACCGCTATAATCTCATCTATATCTTCTTTTAATGAATATTTATACCAAACACCTTCAGGATAAATAACTAAAGATGGGCCAACACTACAACGGCCTAAACATCCTGATTTACTAACCCTAAATTTCTGCGGTCCATGTAAACCAAGATCTTTTAACCTGGTTTTCAAATATTCAAAAAAAGGCTCGCCGCCAGAATTTGCACAGCAAATTTTTCCTGCATCTTTTTTATTAGTGCAGATAAAGATATGTTTCGTATAATAACTCAATGTTTTCTTGCTTCTACTCTTGTTTTTAATTTAAGTCCTGGCTTAAATGTAACTACACGCCGAGCACTTACGTCTATCTCTTCGCCAGTTTTTGGATTTCTTCCTGGGCGCTGTAACTTATCCCGTAAAATAAAATTTCCAAAACCCGATAGTTTTACATGTTTACCATTTTCCAAAGCAAATCTTATTTCTTCAAAAAATTCTTCAACCATCGCCTTGGCTTCAGGTTTAGATAAATCTAACGCATCACATAAGGCATCAGCCATATTAGCTTTAGATAGAGCATTCATGATTAGTCCCTCAATAATTACACCTCTTAAGACAAAAATTAATTAAACGTTGTCTCTACGAAGTATGATAGAAAACTCATCCCCTAGTTTTTTTATTATAGCATCGATTGTTAAATTAATCTCTGCATCGACCAGTGTGCGACTATCATCTTGTAACGTCAAGGATATAGCTAAACTTTTTTTACCTTGTGGGATAGACTCACCAATATATAAATCAAAAACATCAAACGACTTAAGCCAATTATTAGCAACTACATCACGAACAGCCTGCTCAATATCTAAAGCACTAACCTCATTATTAACAAGAAGTGATAAATCGCGTCTTATTTGCGGGTATTTTGAGATTGCTTGATAACGAATAAGATTTTCACGAATTATTGGCTTTAATGACAACTCAAATAAAATCACTTCATCACTAAGTGAAAGTTCATCATTAAACCGAGGATGGAGTACTCCCACCCAACCTAACTCTTGATTATCAAGTAAAATACGTGCCGATTTTCCTGGATGCAATGCATTATGATTAGCCGCTACAAATTTAACATTATTAAGATTTAAACTTGCAAATAGAGCTTGTATATCACCCTTCATGTCATAAAAATCAAATGCGTGTGTTTTCTCACTCCAATTAAAAGCACCTTGCTGACCAGTTATAAGACCGGCAATACATTGACGCTCCTCTAATTTTCCTTGTGTATTATCAAAAACCACACCCGCTTCAAAAAATTTTATTACCGTTTGTTGCCGATGGATATTATAAATCATCGAGGCAATTAAACCCGCCCACATACCTACCCGCATCTCTGATAGCTCCAAAGATATAGGATTTAGTAATTTCAGCGCTTGTGATTCTTTATAAAGCTCTTGTTGTAAAGCTGGGTCAACGAAACTATAACTAATTGTTTCATGATAACCCCTGTCGGATAAAAACTTACCAATCTCACCTAATAAGTATTCGTAACTATTAATTGTCCCTGCTTGCATATCAGCAATATGAGGCAGAGCTTCTAGCTTATCATAACCATAAAGCCTAATAATCTCTTCAACTACATCTTCATCTGCTCCAATATCAAATCGATATGAAGGTGCTGTAATAGACCAAGGTGTTTCCTTATTATTAACAATCATACCTAAATCTTTTAAAATTTTAAGCATAGATTCATGAGAAATATCAACGCCAGTTAATTTTTTAACTTTTGCAGGATTAAATAATATTACCTCTTTAGTAGGTAATGATTCTTCTTTAATCGCGGTAACTATAGGACCTAACTCACCACCTACTATTTCTTGCAGCAAGTAAGTTGCCCGTTCTAAAGCTATTATTTGTAAATTTGGATCAACGCCGCGTTCAAAGCGCTGAGATGAATCACTAGATAAACTAAAACTCCTTGCAACCCCTGAAATAATTAATGGATTAAAAAAAGCAGATTCTATAAAAATATCATCAGTATCATCATTTACAGCAGATTCATCCCCGCCCATAATCCCCGCAAGAGCCAATGGTTTATTATGAGATGCTATAACTAAAACTTTCTCAGATAATTTAATTTCTTGACCATCAAGTAATTTAAGTTTTTCATCTTCATGACCAAAACGAACTTTTATCCCGCCATCAATACTCTTTAAATCAAAAGCATGCATGGGCTGACCTAATTCAATCATTACATAATTTATAACATCAACCACAGGATGAATAGCACGAATACCAGATCGTCTTAATCGCTCTTTTATCCATACTGGTGTTTTAGCATTTTTATTAATTTTTTTAATAATTCGGCCGCAATATTTTGGGCAAGCATCATATGCTTCTAAATCAATCGTTAATTTATCATCAATTTTTGACAAATTTTCATGAGTCGGTATTTTAGTCAATGGTAAATTATTTAAAGCAGCAACCTCACGCGCAAGCCCTAAAACACTAAAACAATCAGCTCGATTAGGAGTAAGATCGATATCAAATACTTGATCATCTAAGTTCAAATAGATTCGCAAGTCTTCACCAATTGGCGCATCCTCACTAAGCTCCATAATGCCATCAGAACTTTCTTCTAAACCAAGTTCAGCTACAGAACACAACATCCCTTGTGAAAGTTGCCCTCGAAGCATTGATTCTTTTATTTTAAAATCATTAGGTAAATTAGCTCCAATAGTAGCTAATGCGACCATTAAACCTTTGCGAACATTAGAGGCTCCACAAACAATTTTAAGTGGATTGCCAGATCCCACATCAACTTCGCATAAAGTTAATTTATCGGCATTAGGATGTTGCTCTGTACTTAAAACTTTAGCAACAATAACTCCATCAAACGAGCCTGCAACTGGATTTAATCCATCCACTTCTAAACCTGCCATAGTCAACTGCGCGGCAATTTGTGGTCCTGTTAATAAAGGATTAACCAATTCTCGCAACCACAATTCGCTTAGATTCATGCTCATTTCCTACCTAAAAATTAATTTATTCTTAAAATTGATTTAAAAACGCCAAATCATTTTCAAACATCTTGCGTAAATCATCAATGCCATAGTAAAGCATCGCTAATCTATCTATACCCATACCAAAAGCCCAGCCCTGATATTCAGTGGGTGAAATATTAACCGCCTCTAGAACCTTAGGGTGCACCATGCCGCAACCGAGAACCTCAAGCCATCCGGTAAATTTACAAGATCGACATCCGCGCCCTAAGCATTGAGTACATTCAATATCAACTTCTGCTGATGGCTCAGTAAATGGAAAATAAGAAGGTCTAAATCTTACCTTTACCTCGCGCTTAAAAAAATATGAAAAGAAATCGCCAAGTAACCCCTTTAATCCAGCCATTGTGGCACTACTATCAATTAACAAACCTTCTACTTGATGAAACATTGGCGTATGAGTTACATCTGAATCACAACGATAAACTCGCCCCGGGGCAATCAACCTAAAGGGTGGTTTACGATTTTCCATAGTACGAATTTGTACTGGAGAAGTATGTGTTCTTAATAAGCGACCATCACCAAAATAAAAGGTATCATGCATAGCACGCGCAGGATGATGCGAAGGGATATTTAAAGCTTCAAAATTATAAAATTCGGTTTCGATTTCAGGGCCTTCAACGATATCAAAGCCTAAACGAATAAAATAATCATTAATACGCTTTCTAACTTGGGTTACAGGATGAAATGAACCAGACTTATTAGCACGACCTGGCAAAGTGACATCAATTTTCTCTTCGGCTAATTTTCGTTCTAATTCTAACTCTTTTAATTTAAGCATTTTATTTTCAATAGAAATGCTTAAATCGCGCTTAACTTGATTAACAAGTTGACCCATTTTAGGTTTATCTTCGGCAGATAAATTAACTAAACCTTTTAAGACGTCCGTTAACTTACCTTTTTTGCCTAAATAATCAACTCTAATAGCTTCAAGAGCACTAAGATCATTTGCCTTTTCAATGGCTACCATTGCTTCTTGTTGCAGAATATTAATATCTTGCATGATTAAGCCCACAAGTAAAAAGGAGGCAGAAGCCTCCTATTGAAATACACACTAGAACTCTTGTTAAATAACTATAGTATTGGTAGGGTGGGCAAAGCGATAGCGTGCCCACCAACTCCACATTGGTGGGCACGTCGCTGGCGCTTCTTTGCCCACCCTACATATATTCATTTACGCTATAAATTTAATAAGTTCTACTTAGCTATTGCTGCTTTTGCAAGATCTGCAACTGCTGCAAAACCTGGTTTATCGTGTACTGCCATATCGGCAAGAACTTTTCTGTCAAGCTCAATTGCAGCCTTTTTCAAACCATCAATCAAGCGGCTGTAAGAAATACCACACTCTCTCGCTGCTGCGTTAATTCTAACGATCCATAACGCACGAAATTGACGTTTCTTTTGACGTCTATCTCTATAAGCATATTGACCTGCTTTAATAACAGCTTGTTTAGCCACTCGGTACGTACGGCTACGAGCACCATAATAACCTTTGGCTTGGTCTAAGATTTTTTTGTGACGAGCTTTTGCTGTCACACCACGTTTAACTCTTGGCATTATTCATTCCCCCCCTTAACTACCGTGCAACATACGCGAAGCTAAACGCGCATCGCACTGTTTTAATGTACCTGAAGCAACACGCAAATGACGTTTTTGCTTCGTCGATTTTTTGGTGAGGATATGATTCCTATAAGCACCGCGACGCTTGATAGCTCCACTCGCTGTTTTGCGAAAACGTTTACACGCTCCGCGATGTGATTTTAACTTTGGCATAACATCTGTACTCCGCATTAAATTAATTAACAAAGGGCCCAAATAAAAAACCCTATTTCTTCTTCGGCGACAATACCATTAGTAGCTGGCGACCCTCACGCTTTGCATGTTGCTCAACCACAGCAAATTCAACTGTGTCTTGCTGCAAGCGCTCAAGTATTTTCATACCAAGCTCTTGATGTGCCACTTCACGACCACGGAAACGTAGCGTTACTTTGACCTTATCGCCATTATTCAGGAAACGTAACAGGTTGCGTAGCTTGACCTGATAATCCCCATCCTCCGTCGTAGGACGGAATTTTAATTCCTTGATTTGAATTTGCTTCTGCTTTTTCTTTGCTTCAGCTTGTTTCTTATTCACCTCAAAGAGAAACTTACCATAATCCATAATCCGGCATACTGGCGGCTTAGCTGTTGGTGATATCTCTACCAAATCAAAGCCACCTTCTTCCGCTGCACGCAATGCTTCGCGCGTGGATACCACACCAGCCTGATTGCCTTCTGCATCAATTAAGCGTACCTCGGGTACATTGATTTGTTCATTGATTCTCGCGCGATCACCTTCACGCTTAGTTGATGCACTAATAATTCAATCCCCCAGCTGGTTAATAATTACAGAACCACAACGTTTTGTGTATGTCCTGTTTTAATTTATTTTAATTCGACTATCAATTTCCTGACGCAGCATATCGTAAAATGCGTCAATAGTCATCACACCTAAATCTTTTCCATCTCGCGATCTTACGGTTACGAGATTTTTTTCAACCTCTTTATCGCCAATAATCAGCAAATATGGCACTTTTTGTAAAGTATGCTCGCGGATTTTAAAGCCAATCTTCTCATTTCTCAAGTCAAAATTTGCACGAATTCGTTTTTTTTGTAAAATTTGACTAATATTAGCCGCATATTCATTCTGTTTTTCAGAAATTGTAAGCACTGAGACCTGAGTCGGCGCTAACCATAATGGCAAATTACCTGCGTAGTGCTCTATTAGTATACCCATAAAACGCTCAAAAGTACCTAAAATCGCACGATGAATCATTACAGGTACTTGTTTACTACCATCTTCTGCAACATATTGTGCACCTAATCGCTCCGGCATAGAAAAATCGACTTGGATTGTACCACATTGCCAAACTCTTCCCAAGCTATCGGCTAACGAACATTCAATTTTAGGCCCATAAAAAGCGCCTTCGCCTGGAGCATCAGTCCATTTAATGCCTCTATTATGCATCGCTTCTTTTAAAGCTGTTTCTGATTTATCCCAAATTTCATCAGTTCCCACCCGATTTTCTGGGCGAAGTGCTAAGCGATATATAATATCTTTAAAACCAAAATCTGCATAAACTGACTGCACTAATTCAAGTAACATAACTACTTCAGGCTGAATGTCAGATTCTTTACAAAAGACATGGCCATCATCTTGCACAAAATTACGCACGCGCATTAAGCCATGCAATGAACCTGAAGGCTCACAGCGATGGCAATTGCCAAACTCAGCAAAGCGCAAAGGTAAATCACGATAACTTTTAAGGCCGTGGTTATAAACTTGAACATGGCAAGGACAGCTCATAGGCTTGACTGCATATTGCCTATTTTCTGTCTCAGTAAAAAACATATTTTCGCTAAAATGCTCCCAGTGCCCTGATTTTTCCCAAAGTACTTTATCAGCTAATTGAGGAGTTTTAATTTCTTGATATCCGTACTCCATCAATCTATCACGCATATATTGTTCTAGAATTTGATAAATTGCCCACCCTTTTGGATGCCAAAATACCATGCCTGGAGCTAACTCTTGAAAATGAAATAAGTCTAGCGCCTTACCTAATTTACGATGATCACGCTTTTCAGCTTCTTCTTGACGAAATAAATACTCAGCTAGTGCTTTTTTATCAGCCCAAGCAGTACCATAAATGCGCTGCAGCATTTGGTTACGTGAATCTCCTCGCCAATATGCTCCAGCTAACTTGGTTAATTTAAAAGCTTTTAAATGGCCAGTTGAAGGAACGTGTGGACCACGGCAAAGATCTTCAAAATCACCTTGGCGATAGAGTGACAATGCTTCACCGGCAGGGATATCTGCAATAATTTCCGCCTTATATTCTTCACCTAAATTTTTAAAATAATTAATCGCCTCATCTCGCGGTAATTCTCTACGTGTGATAGGAAAATTAGCCGCTGCTAACGCATGCATTTTTTCTTCAATAAGGACTAAATCTTCTGGTGTAAAAGTCCTGTCAAAAGCAAAATCATAATAAAAACCATCATCAATAACAGGCCCTATAGTAACTTGCACCTCTGGGAACAATGTTTTTACTGCTTGCGCTAATAAATGCGCTGTAGAATGACGAATAACCTCTAAACTATCATTATCTTTATCAGTAACAATACTAAGTGAACAATCTTTGGTAAGTAAATAGCTACTATCAACTAAATTGCCATCAACACGACCAGCAATAGCAGCCTTTGCCAAACCAGGACCAATAGATAAAGCCACCTCAAGGACGGTCAAAGGATGATCAAATGATTTAACAGATCCATCAGGTAATTTTATATTTGGCATCTTTTAATCCTTTACACAAAAATTAATACTTTACACTTGTACCATAAAATTCAAAAAAAAACCCTGCTCGGCAGGGTTAAATGCTGGTAGGCACGAGTGGGATTGAACCACCGACCACCACCATGTCAAGGTGGTGCTCTACCACTGAGCTACGTGCCTATTATTAGTCTTATAATTTAAAGTGGCCAACATTATATAAAAGGCAGGAGCGCAAAGCAAATTATTTAATTGAAGAATTAGGATCTACAGGATAATCTGAAGAATTTTCATTATTATTTTCTTCCTGTGCTGATCGTTTTTGGTGTCTTATTTGAGTTAAAATTTCCTCTCTGCTTACTGCAAAAATATCTATTATGTCGCTAAACAAATTTTCACATTCTCCGCTATCTGTTGGCACAGGTATTATAATTGCTGCTGCTAAATGCTCATAATTTTTTTGTAAATATGAGTTTTTATGACTTTGTTGAAATTGAATCAAACATCTAATTTCATCTAGAGTTTGTACTTTAATACAAAGCTTAAGTTGGTCATTATTATCTTTTATCGCGGAAACTTTTGCCATTTCGGCTCCTTAAATAAAAAGCACCACCCTTAATGACCGCATTTTCTTCCTTGTGTTTAATAAATATAGCATCGGGGTTATTTTTATCAAATTGGTGCCTTGGCGCACAACAAATTGAATATATAAGGAAGGCTGGAATAATTATTTTAATTCCAGCCATAATTGTTTGCGAAGTTGATAGCTATGGTTTAGCCACGTTCCTTCAATAAGGGAATAATTTCGATATATTGTTCCATCGCATATCATTTATTTCCATTATTTGGACTTTAATTTGAAGCGAATTACGCCTCAAACCCGCATTCTAGCTTTCTACAACATAATGTCAACCGCTGATTTCAAAACGAAACTACATGTTTCAAAAAATAAATGTTAAGTTGCTGATTTTCATGTAAGTTGTTACAATTAATTTTTTTAAAGGTTTTTTCTTAATGGAAAAATTAGAGCTATCCCAACAATTTGCCACG
>CAMDMN010000067.1 GCA_945901965.1 Legionella genomosp. 1
GATATGTACGCATCAAAGACAAAGCATAGTTTAAATAATACTTTTAAAACAGACATAGCGCCTGCTAAATTATCATTTACCTTAGATAAAACTTGGGGATCAATTCAAAAATTCATTTACGGTGTTGGTGCTGGTGTTGTAGTTTCAACTCATAATGAAGCGCAACTTTTTGATTATACTCCGGCAACCACAGGACCTAATGCAGGACAAATTGGTTCCACATACCCAGGTCGTACTAGATTAGATCCTTTAGTTGAAGCTGTTGCCATGTATAAATTAAGCCAAAACTTTAACATACGTGCTAACGTTGCTTATCAAATTCCAGAACAATCATTTTATACCAATGGTCATGTTAACGTTAATTTAGGTATTAACTACGCTTTACCTTTGTGATAGATTAAACCTGATGTTTGTTAAAATTAATTATAATAATGAAATGGAGATTTATTTATGAATAACCAAGACTTAAAAAACATTGAAATTGAAATTCTTTTTGATGAAAACTTACCATCTGATGTATCTTTAGCTTCATGCTGCTGCTGTTCATCTAACTAAGTTTTAAGGCTTTGAGTCCTCTATTTAGATGATTCAAAGCCTTTTACTATTTGAATGTTTAAAACACTCAGCACAGATAAAATGGTTCCCTTTGTTGTTTCGCTTTCTTTTCTAATGGAGGCGGTTGACAGCACGATTATTAACACCTCAATTCCTGCTATATCTAAAAGCTTAGCTGTAGAACCAGTTGATTTAAAAATCGCCCTAATTAGCTATTTATTAAGTCTAGCAATTTTTATTCCTATTAGTGGCTGGCTTTCTGATAAATTTGGCTCTAAAAAGATTTTTATCTCAGCTCTATTTATTTTTACCATAGGTTCGATTTGGTGTGGATTTGCTAATAATTTAGTAGAACTCGTAATCGCACGTTTTATCCAAGGGTTTGGTGGAGCACTTAACTTGCCTGTAGGTAGGCTAATAATTCTTCGTATATTTGGTCGTAAACAGTTAATTCCAATGATGAACCGCATAGTCACTTTAGGTGCGTTAGGGATGATGCTAGGCCCTGTAATTGGTGGATATATTACACAAAATTTTTCATGGCATTGGATTTTTTGGGTAAATATACCTATAGGAATATTAGCTATTGTATTTGCATATTATTGGATTGAAGATAACGTAAAACATAAAGTGCCACCAATTGATTACTTTGGATTTGTATTGTTTGGCGCGGGATTAGCAGGAATTACTTTTGGGCTTTCAGCACTTAGTGAATCATCTTTGGATACTAAATTAGCAATTAGCATACTATTTTTTTCTCTTCTCCTGCTAATAGGCTATATTCGACATTCAAAACATCATCCCCACCCTATTGTTAAAGTTCAATTATTTAAACTACGAACTTTCAAAGTGTCAGTGGTAGGTAATTTAATTTCACGCCTAGGCTTTGGTGGCGTTCCATTTTTATTGCCATTATTACTACAAATAGGTCTTGGATTTTCTGCAGAAACATCAGGTCTTTTATTAGCCCCAACAGCTGTTGGTGTAATTTTTTCCAAGCCTATGTATTTACCATTATTGCGTTGTTATGGTTATAAGCGACTATTAATAATAAATACATTTTTAGTCGCCCTTTCAATGTGGACTTTCATAATTATAAATGCAACTACGCCAATTTATATTATTGGATTATTAACCTTTCTATATGGCTTTATTGTGGCAATGCAATATGGATTAATGAACTCCTTAGCATATGCAGATATAACTCCTGAAAATCTAAGTGCCGCATCTAGTATTATGGGTACCACACAACAAATTGCGCAAAGTTTAGGTGTTGCCGTAAGCGCCCTCTTTATAAGGTTTTTCTTATTTTTTGACTCTAATAATATAATACTTAAGCCTATTATTTTTCAATATACGTTTTTTGCAGTAGGCTTTATTACTTTAATGTCATCCATTATTTTTATACAGCTTAAACAAGGTGATGGGCAGGAAATGATTATTTAATAATATATTGTTTTTTTTCTGATGAGCTCTTACAATCATCATTCGCTGCAGATTAGCGTTATAAAATTTTGTTTTCTTGAGACGGAGTTCAAGTTGTGTATATCATTAATGACTATCAAATATCCTTAATTAAATCAGATACGTACATATATAGTGACACTAAAGCTGCAAAAATATCCAACCAAGTTCTTAGCCAAATATTTTTAGAATTACAGCAAAAAGATAAACTTGAAATATCAGAAGATGAACTATTAGATTTAGCAAATAAATTTCAGATTAACATTGAACAATTAAAAAAAATCCTTATTCAACAATTAAATATACTTAAGCCATTAGTCTCAAAAAAATTCTCAACCATATACATTAATGTAAATGATTTTTTGGTTTCTTCACTTTTATCTGATTCATTAAAAGATAGATATCATGTTGAAATAGTTGCTGAAAATTTTGTTGATTATAAAAGTGGATCTTTACTTATTTTTTACCGATCTAATTATTCCAGCCATGATTTTAAAAAAATGTATCACAATTTACCCGATGATGTTTACGTCATTACTGCAGGAATAATTCATAAAATTTTATTAATTGATAACTTATATTTTAATGGCAGCGGATTGCCTACACATGTTTCAAATTTACATCAGCTTATGGCATATCTTAATAGTGAATTACCAGCCACTAAAGATAACTGGTTGTTATTTTATCGCAGCATGGTCAAAAATAATGTTGATGAATTTCCCAATCCAAAAATCAATCCTTGCCAACAAGGATTTGTAGCTTATGCGTTATTTCAATTTGCATCACAATTCACTAATTTTTGGTCATCTCCTACCCCGCTTGATCAAATTAATTGGTTTTGGCACGTGGATTTAACTAATTTTAATGTTCACCGTGAAGTAGCTATTCATTCTCCTTTTTCTGAATATGATATGAAACTTAATTTAGCAAACCTAAAACAACTAGAACCGGCCTAAATAATGGAAGAAGTTGAAAAGAAACCTTTTATTAACGCAATACTTGATAACTATATTGACCAAATAGTCTATCAAGATATTTTAAAAAGCTATGCCAAAGAAACTATATCTTTTTTAAGCTATGGAAATCTAAGCATCACAAATATGAGCTCTACTTTGCTTAACCAAGTACAATTTACAGAAACTGAAATCTCTCCATTTCATAAACATGATATTGATTGTGAAAAGTTTGTTCCAGCAAAAAAAATTCGCAAACCATCAATCGCATTATTTGATGAAAAAAAATTGGATTTTCCAATAATTCAGCAGTTATTAGTTAACTCTTTTTCCGATAATGAAGGAACAAGACCCTACCCTTCCGCAGGGGCACTTTATTGTGTTGAACCTTTGGTTTTTCTCTTTGAGGAGCGCCTTAACCAATTCGAAAATCACCTTTCTGGTTGTTATCACTTCAGGCCAATATCTAAAAAATTACAATTAATCAAGCAAATATCAATCAATAATTTCTATGATAAGCTTATTCATGGATGTATGAATAATAATCATTTACCCTGTTTTGGTATCTTATATTTAATCAATATTAGTAAAGCAATTTTTAAGTACCGTTATCGAGGTTATCGTCATTCGGTAATGGAAGTTGGATCAATGTATCAACAAGCAACCATATGCTCACAGGAGTTTGGACTTAGGAATACAGTGTGGTCTACTTTTAGTGATCAAGAAATCCTTTATGCTCTAGATTTAGACCATGGAGCGTATATGCCGATTACCATGCAATTTTTTGGGTATAGTGAATCATGAGTGACTTTAGTCAAATCTTAAAAACATCAATTTCTAAAACAAAACATGCTTCTTTACAACATGCAACAGCGATAAATTTAAGCTCTGAAAATATGCTTTCAGTGCCTCGTTCAGTTATTTTAAATGGGATTGTATCCTATGGAGGGAGTACTGGTGCTGGTCTTAATATTACCCAAAAAGCTTTTGGCGAATATTATGAGCGTAATCATTTTTTTACTTCAGTACCTATAACTTCTAAGATGAAATTAAGTGAAATACAGCCTGAGTCTTATCAAAAAAAATTACACACCCTTTGTAATGATAATTATTCAGATGAATTTAGAGATCATCGATTTGCATTTACAACGGTTTATAATTTATTTGATGAGTCACCATCTGATTATTTTTTTAATGCCATTAGTCTACATAGTATTAAAGCTGATTCTGCATTTCTTAATGTTACCGATAGTTGTGCTTGCGCTTCGCATATAACTAAAGAGTTATCATTATATCAATCATTAATAGAATTCTTAGAAAGACAATCATTGATAGGAAGTTGGATATCAATGCGTTATCGCTATACCATTAATCCTTTAGTTTTAAAGGAATTATCTTCATATACATGCTTAGTTGATAACATATTAGAAAATGGCGAGCTATATATTTTTGAAAATGGCAATGAATTA
Organism: Legionella genomosp. 1; assembly: GCA_945901965.1. Taxonomy (GTDB): domain Bacteria; phylum Pseudomonadota; class Gammaproteobacteria; order Legionellales; family Legionellaceae; genus CAMDMN01. Next base: position 4,442 of record CAMDMN010000067.1, read on the forward strand.
CCAGGATATAATATCATTATGTTTTATTTTGCACACAGCTCTAAAGATGCAGTGCAATATTCTGTTGGCTCAAAGAGTGCCGCATCTTTGTCTGATGCACTAAGCTCAGCTTTTGAAGAGCTTTATCAGTGTTATACTTTCTTGTATAGCGCCGTATTTAAACCTACAAACCTAGAACATAAGCCAGGTGCAGGCTATCATATGGCCTTCACAGATTATAATCATCAAAATACTAAAGCAATCATTCCATATTTAAATAAACTAGAGCCTTTCAAAATAAATACAATTACCGACATTAATGCACTACCTCAATTTACCTTCCAAGATATGTTGCAATCACTAAAAATACTTACGCCCAATATTTATTTTTATCATTTTTATGAAAAAGCCTTAGAATTACATTTTACAAAAATAGTTAGCCCTGATTTTTTTGCTCATATGTCATTAAATAAAGCTCTTAATCTAAATAATTTGTATGCCAAAACTTTAGAAATTTCCGAAGAAAATGCTTATTTAGAGAAACTTCCTTTTCCTTAAATCTGAGGTCATAAATATGAAAATTATCATGAATTTAAATGGTCTTGTATTATGTCCTTTTCAAGGTATGTTAGATCTTGCAGATCAAATAATGGATAATGCATCAACGATATCAGATCTTTTATTTAAGCCGGTTTGTGAGTTAAATACAATTAGTGATTGGGTATATGTTGATGACTTCTTAGGAGATCTTACCGCTATCCGTGCTCATGAAATAGCTAGTATTATTCATAACTCATTAAATAATAGAGGAATAACTAGCCTTGAACTTCATATTCATCTAGATAACTCAACCTTTACCAAGGATAACTTTCTTAGCATTTTATGCTTATCAGAATTATTAAATAAAATTAATATCATTTTTTATGTGGCAGAAAATAAAATATCAGATCTACAAAAAATAACGCTCATGCTTCATGAAAAAATCAATATAGAGATTAATTATCAAACGTCAGAATCTTTTTCCAATGAGCCATTAAATTATAATAAATCAATACAGTTAGAAGAAAAACGCCACCAATTTCTATATGCTAAACAATTTGCCTTTTGTAAAGATCTAAATAACTCAATAGCAAATATCGGAATTATAATAGGTTACGCCTGGTCTTGCTTAAAAGCTGGGGCTTATGAATTGGGCTGTCAAGTTCTTGAAGCTTTCTTAGTCTTGCAAAATTTAGAAAAAAGCGTACACGAAGAGCTTTTTATGAATTTACAAGTAATTAGATTTCTTTCCCATCAACACTTGGCTGTTGATAACGAAACTTTCCCCGAGCAATTCGATTTCATAAGCCAAGATAGAATAAAACACCTCTATTTTATTAGGGCATTTTCTGCAACCTTGACTCATAACCTTGAAAAAGCAGATTTGTTTTTTAAAAAAGCAAATATTGGTTTAAATATGACAATGGCTGATGCAACCTCGATATATAAATTAAATTTATATGCCTTATTTCTAGTTATTAAAGGAGATGCTGATACAGCATTTATCTTAGAAAATAAATTATATGATCATCTTCAAAAGCATAACATTAAGGATAAAGCTATAAATCATGTGGTTTTAATAAATATTGCCCGTTTATATAAAAAATCAAAGCAATATGATCTATCAGCAGAATATTACGAAAAAGCTTATGAACAACTCAAAGACTGTGGTTTCACAACCTTTTATCAGATGAATTACGCCATAGATAAAGCTATTTTATGTGAAGCTTGTGGCCAAATGGAAGAGGCTCTTTGTTTTTGGATGAAAGTTTCCACCTATTGGAATTATTGCTCAAACATTTACCAAATGCCCGTGCGAACGAGACTAGTTTTATGTCAAGAAAAAGTAACTGATACTGTGCTACCATTACTTAAAGATAAAGTTAATCAATTTTTACTACAAAAAATTAATTATTTGAATTTAAATCTAATTTCAACATTACCTGCTTTATAGTACTTATTTATGTTTTACCTGCTTTTTTTTATGAGGTTTATATTTAATGTCATTCTGTAATTTATCACAAACGTCACTTGTACCTTTGGTGTGGGGTGATACATCACAAATATTTTTAATATCGCTAATTTCAGGATGATCTTTTTCTGCTTCTTTTTTCATTTTAATAATCCTTTAAAAAATAATGTAATTATATTACTAAAATCCATTCATAAAATATGCTTGCAAAGACACCTCATAGTGATACTAAGCTACCCCCTTCCCTCAAAGGAAGGGGTAAATAATTAACTCTTGCTTTTAAAATCTTTCACAGCTTTTTCAACCTGCTCTTTAGTGTAACCATAATGTTTTTGCAATGTTCCAAAAATCTCTTGGTGATTACCTTCAATAACTTTAAAGTCATCATCAGTCAATTTTCCCCATAACTGCTTCATTTGACCCTTAGTTTCTTCCCACTTACCTTCAAAAATATCTTTATTCATATCATGTGCGCTCCAATTAGGGGCCTAAACTACACCCATTATTCTAAAAAAATAATTAAAGATAATGCTTATCAATAGCAGCTGAAGTCTCAGTCGCTGTAAAATTAGGCCAATTATCTTTATCAAATCCTGGTGCATTATTTAATCTTTCTTTATCTAGATTAAGAATAAAACAATCTTGTTCCTCATTATAAGTAAATACTTTCCAAGGAATAGGAAAGAATTTATTGCCAAAACCTAAATGTCCACCAAAATTTAAAACTAGATAACTAACTTTACCAAGAGCTTTATTGATAACAATCTCATTGATTTTACCTAGGTTTTCACCAGCTTTATTCTTGACATCAACACCAATAACTTCACTTGCCTTTACAACTTTTCTATAAGTCATGGTCATTCCCTAATTTACATTAATTGCTAGTGTTCGATAACAAACAGAGCGTTATTCATCGTGCTATAAAGTAGAGGCAAAATGAGGCAGCCAAGTAACAAAGAAATGTTCACTTGGTAATTAACTATAGATCATAAAAATCTATAGTTAAAGGAATGTTGGATAAATTTTTTATCAAATGTTAAACGTGAGTACATTCCGGGCAATTATCCATAAATTAGTTATATTTCATAACTTATTCTAGATCTTCCTTGTTAATCAACAAGGCTATTTAATGAAAAGACTCCACTCAATCAACTGGTATTAATAACCATTAGCATTTGTAATGAAATGTCAATTTCTTAGAATTGTTTATTTAAGTTGCATACCTGTATCGCTTGGACCAGGAGAATCAGAAGATGATTCACTGCTCAAAAATAATCCGAGTTTTTCAGCCACTTCAGCTATAGGTCTAACTTTGTTCTCTTGTCTATAATAACGTAACTCTCTTCCAAGTATACCTGGCACTTTATCAATTTCATCATCACACTCTCTAATAAATTTCTCAGTAGTTTTAACTAATTCCTCCGCAGTAAGATTAAATCTTATATCAAATTCTTTTTCTAAATCTATTTTATTGTTTTGACCATCCAATCTATCAATCAAATAGCTAAGGTTAGATTGAGCATCTGGCGAAGCATTAGATAAAGCACGATTTAAATTTTGTACTAATTTAGGATCAATGCTATATACATCATGATTTAAATTTTCTATATTTATTTCAACTCGACTGATTTTTCCATTTTCAACAAATAAAATTGCTAACGTATCTGAGCTTTCGATACTAGGCGTTATTACTTCAAATTCATGTCCCAAATTTAATTCGTGTCTTGATTTGACATCAGTAGAGCTTAGGTACCTAGTTCTTTTTGGAGCAGCTAATATGATACAACCAATATTTAATTCTCCTTGAGATTCAAGTGTGCTATAACTTTTAGCGATATTAAAATTGCAGGTCATTGCCATCACTGCAGCTGACCAAGAAGGTGGAGGAGCTGTTTCAGTATCAAGTGCACGAGCAACGCTTCCATCGTGAGGGTGAATATTAAAGCCACTTGTCCTAGTCGCACTCGGTCGTGTTAACCAAAGTAACGGTGAAAACCCCCTTCCATAAAATGATTGAATAATTCCTTTTTGCCATTGTTTGATTTGTTCAGGATCCTTTTGATCTAAATGATTTGGCAAGGACATCCCTCGATAAAAAACTGATTTTTGCTCATTTTCTTCAAAAGAAATTCCATAATACAGAAGCTCAGCATTACGTAGCTCATTTATAGACTCGCGAAAACTATCGTTAGCCATGCACTCTAGAAATATGTTATTTCCATATGATTGCATAAATTCATCAACTTTTTCTTCAGCATCATCCTGCAAGTAATAACCAGTTAAGGTCAGTGCTGCAGATCCAGCTATTAGAGCAAGTTTATTACTATTATCAACCGCTTTTGGAAAAATTGGTCTACCTATATTTTCTCCAAATTTTCTTGCAAAAAGCCGCAGAGGCCCCCCAATACCAGACATCGGCTTTATTCTGTTGAGAACTGCTTTGAAAATATTTACACCACTCATTTCGATCCTAAAAAATACATATTGTGTATTTAAAATATAGGATGGTATGTGGGTTTTGTCAAATTACCGGTGCCATTTACAGGCACCTGTTTTATTTAAATCATATTCAGGCATTAATCAACGTAAGCGTAGTGACAGATCAGGATTGTCTTCAGGAATAAGTACTGTTGGGTCTAGGAGTGAATAATAAGTTGCTGCTTCATCACTACTGGATGGAGGCATTCCAATATGTGCCTCATTACCAAATTGAGATGCGGCATCAGCACAAGCATGTGTGCCACCTATGTCCCCTGCTTCGTCAAGCTTCGAGAATGGTTCAGTTATACCTTCAAAAATTTTAACCGCTCCAACGCTGTCAATTTGTCTTAAAACGGATTGTTCATGCAGAGGATGTTCAGGATCAGTCTTTGCTACTTCGCCTGGCCAATTGATCAAATTAATTTGCTGAATATGGTTTAACTTCATCTCTGCTAAAGTTTCACTTAAGGCTTCTTTGCTTAGCTTTTCTAAAATTGGTGTGGCGGCGCTAAAACCAAAATAACCAAGACCTAATCCTTTTAAATTATAACTATGCCCTAAGTCATACGCTTGCATTTG
>CAMDMN010000068.1 GCA_945901965.1 Legionella genomosp. 1
TGATGCAGCGCAGCGAAATCAAGGTTTTCATCAAAGGCTCATTCTAAAGTGAGGCGAGCGTTCCTAAATATAGATTTTATACTGAAGCGAAAGTAATATCTCCTTCATGAGATATATGTGATTCAGGGCTATAATCTTGTTTTTTGAAAAAATAATTATAATCTGCACGCATCTTAATAAACTTAAGATCTTCTTTGAAAAATTTATATATTTGATTACTAGCATATAAAGCTGCCGTTGTCGCTACTACTGCTCCTACTGGAGTAGTAATAAATGTTGACGCAAGTATTAATCCTAAAAGTCCAAGCAATGCATGGCGCATAGAAATAGCTTGATAAGCTCTAAATACAAATGAATAGTCTACTTTTTTAGGCTCTAATGATAAAGTTGCCACATTAAATATAATTTCTGCTCTATATAATTTTTGCTTAAGCTTGCTAGTAATTTTATTTTCATCAGCATTATTAAACATTTCATAAATTGATTGTACTCTTGCTAGTTGCCTTTGTAATATAACCATGCGTTGGCCAAAATTATCTACATTTGAAATGCTTTGTTGGCGGGCAGGAGTCACTGTTATCTCTTGGATTCTATGAAGTAACTGGGTTTCTAACTGACGCGCGTCGGTGAGTACTTTTTTTATTTTCTTTTGTTGAATATTATTTGCCAGAATATCACTTTTAGCACTATCCATAAAAATTAGGGATGTTGCCCAAAATAGTTGATTTTTATCTTCCCAGCTACGACTATATTTAGAAAATTTCGCCGTTGGAGCATTATAAAGATGGGGCTCACCTGTACTAACTAAACGTAAAGGGTGGATGCTTACTCCATTGAAACGAGGGAGACCATGTATAAAGCTGTTGCCAAGAATTTTTTTGTAATTCTCTTCAGTTATAATGTCTGTTTCACGCAGAAATTCAAGAGCATAATTTTTACAATCATGTGAATTGCTTGAGTCAATCCCTTTGGTATTTATGCTCAAAGTGATATCAAATGGCTTTAAACGTGGTTCGCTATATGTATCCCCTGCCAATTCCCTTTCGCGTAATAAGCGATTTTGACCATTTGGCTCGATCCCGTGTTTTAGGTAATATGCGTTAGCATCTTGAATAGCTGCTTTTTCTGCAGTTATCCTTTTTTCAAATAATACTAATAGTGCATTGAATTGTTCTGCGGAAATATTAAAAGATAGCCCATGAATGCCATTGCTATCTATATGACGCATTTTTTCTTTTCTTAGTTCGCCATGGCCACCACTTAAGTCTATTTGAAGATCTGCCATATATTTTATCCCTCTTACCAAGGGATTAGTATCAGTATTTGGTTGGCTATAAAAGCCAATAGCTTCTTTTACTTCTATTGGTTGTTGTGTATCTTCTTGTTTTGAAACAATAAGAAAAGCATGCCAAAAAGGATTTGAGCCTCCTTCGGCATCATCCATAAGGCAGTATGTCGCATAATATTTAGGGTTGCTCATAATTTGAACCTCATAAAAATTAAACTACTCACCTTAAGTCCATTTTGTATAAGTAGTTAGAAAAACCAAATATAATTTTAGGGTTAATATTAAACACTATTTATAAAAAAATTACAAGCTTATTAAAAATAAATGTAGGGTGGGCAAAGCGACAGCGTGCCCACCAACAGTGACTTATCATTGAGAACCAAAACCATCTAAATATTTTTCCGCATCAAGAGCCGCCATGCAGCCAAATCCTGCTGAGGTTATTGCTTGACGATAAACATGATCCGCCACATCACCAGCAGCGAAAACTCCTGGGATGCTAGTTGCTGTAGCCATGCCATTAAGGCCTGTGCGAATTTTAATGTAGCCATTTTCCATGTCCAATATATCTTTGAATATTTCAGTATTAGGCGTATGGCCGATGGCTATAAAAACGCCATCTATGGGTAAATCTTCTAATTTATCATTGGTTAAATTACGAATGCGTGCGCCTGTTACCTTAATTTTATCGCCTAAGACTTCTTCAAGGGTGTAATTCCACATTAATTTGATGTTACCAGTTTTAGCTTTTTCAAATAATTTATCTTGAAGAATTTTTTCTGAGCGTAAGGTATCGCGACGGTGTATTAGCGTGACTGATGCTGCAATATTAGATAAATATAGAGCTTCTTCGACAGCGGTATTGCCACCACCGATTACACAAACATTTTTATTGCGATAAAAAAAGCCATCGCAGGTAGCGCAAGCTGATACGCCGCGACCTTGATAGGCTTGTTCTGAAGGTAGGCCTATATAACGGGCTGAGGCTCCTGTCGCTATGATTAGAGCATCAGCAGTATATGACTCACTATCGCCTTTTAATTCAAAGGGACGATTAGATAAATTAACTTTTGTTATATGATCAAAGATAATTTTAGTTTGGAAGCGTTCAGCATGCTTTTGCATCCTTTCCATTAGGGCAGGCCCTTGAAGTCCTTCAATATCTCCAGGCCAATTATCAACATCAGTGGTTGTGGTTAGTTGACCTCCAGGTTGCATGCCGGTGATAATTACAGGACTTAAATTAGCTCGTGCTGCATATACTGCTGCAGTATAACCTGCAGGACCTGATCCAAGAATAATTAATTTATGATGGTTTTGAGAGCTCATTTTCTTCAGCTTTGTATGTTAAGATGTGAAATAATAAGTTAAAAAGCGAAACTTTAAAATACCTATGATGAAAGAACGAACGGGAACTAAGGCCGGGAACCCAAAAAATACCTTGCCACAATTTGTAATTAAACGGATAAGTGAAGGCAGTTTTATTTTAGTGCTGACTTCTGCTTTGTTTGTATTACTATCATTAATTTCTTATCAAAGCTCCGATCCTGGGTGGTCTAATTTAAATCAATACTATGCTAAAGTTGATAATGCTGGAGGCAAAGTTGGCGCTTATATTGCTGATGCACTATATTTTTCCTTTGGTTATTTTGCCTTTCTTTTGCCGCTTTGTTTTGCCTATGTTGCATGGATGATTTTAAAAGATCATCGTGCATTACGAGTAGTTAATAAACCGATCCTCTTTTTGCGTGGCATAGGCTTAGTCTTTATGTTGGTTGGAGGTTGTGGTTTATTAGGTTTAGGGGTTTTAGTTTCATCAGCGGCAACTATGCAAGTTTTAGGTGGTGTCATTGGTAAATCAATAGCTACCGCCCTAAATAGCGCACTTAATGTGCAAGGGGCAATCTTATTACTTCTTTCAATTTTACTAGTTGGGGTTACTTGGCTTACAGGGTTATCGTGGATTTTTGTAACTGAAGTAATTGGATATTACACTTTAATTTTTATACCTAAAGTTATTTATGTTGGAAATTTAATCGTAGGTAAGATTTTTGCGATTATCGATGCTATGCGTCAAAGCAAAAATGTTGTAGTGGTAAAAAACACTATTAACCCTCGAGAACTTAAAGTTAAAAAAGAAAATAAGATGCCGCTTTTAAGTGTAGCTCCAGTTATGGCAAGAGCGCCAGTTACAAAACCTGTGGTTGAAGAGCGTGTTTTTAAGCAGCAAGTTACAGAAGGCATGCCGGATTTGTCATTATTAGATAAGGGTAGGCCTTGTGATCCTATGGCTGGATATACGCATCAAGAGCTTGAGACAGTATCGCGTGACGTTGAGCAACATTTGCTTGATTTTGGTATTCAAGCTGATGTTGTTGCAGTGCATCCAGGGCCTGTAATTACACGTTTTGAGCTGCAGTTAGCAGCTGGAATTAAAGTAAGTAAATTAACCGCGCTAGCAAAAGATTTGGCACGTTCCTTATCTGTAACTTCCGTGCGCGTTGTTGAAATAATTCCTGGAAAAACGGTAGTAGGTATTGAGTTGCCTAATCTAAATCGAGCCATGGTATCTTTATCTGATGTGTTGTCAGCAGATGTATATCAGCAAGCTCATTCGCCATTGACTCTTGCATTAGGTGTTGATATTGCGGGACATCCCATGGTAGTTGACCTTGCTAAAATGCCACATTTATTAGTGGCGGGAACAACAGGTTCTGGTAAATCTGTTGGTATTAACGCCATGATTTTATCTATTCTTTTTAAAGCGACGCCTAAAGAGGTTCGTTTAATAATGGTTGATCCTAAAATGCTTGAGTTATCAGTATATGATGGTATTCCTCATTTATTAACACCTGTGGTCACTGATATGAAAGAAGCTGCTAGTGCTTTACGTTGGTGTGTTGAAGAGATGGAAAGACGTTATCGTTTGATGGCGGCTTTAGGTGTGAGAAATTTAGCAGGATATAATGTAAAACTTGCAGAGGCTGAAGCAAGTGGTGAGCCTTTGACTGATCCTTTATGGAAGCCAATAGATTCAATGGATCTTGAAGCCCCACTCTTACAATCAATTCCTTATGTCGTTGTAGTTATTGATGAATTGGCTGACATGATGATGGTGGTTGGGAAAAAAGTTGAGCAATTGATTGCTCGTATTGCCCAAAAAGCAAGAGCTGCAGGTATTCATTTAATATTGGCAACGCAAAGACCATCGGTTGATGTATTAACAGGACTTATTAAGTCAAATATTCCAACAAGAATATCATTTCAGGTTTCTTCAAAAATTGATTCTCGCACTATTCTTGATCAGCAGGGTGCTGAACAATTGTTAGGGCATGGAGATATGTTATTTTTAGCACCAGGAACCGGAGCTCCTTTGCGGGTGCATGGGGCTTTTGTTGATGATAAAGAAGTTCATCGTATCGCTAATGATTGGCGTTCTCGTGGTCAGCCTGAATATATTAATGAGATTACCCAAAGCTTTATTGAAGGTTCTGAAGGTGGATCTGGTGAGGAAGGGCAAAATACAGAAGATTTTGATCCATTATATGATGAAGCCATAGAGTTTGTTATCCAAACTCGTAAAGCTAGTATATCCGCAGTGCAAAGACGTTTAAAGATTGGCTATAACCGTGCAGCAAGGATCGTTGAGGAAATGGAACGTACCGGGGTTGTGGGGCCGATGGATGGTGGGTTTAGATCGGTTTTAGTTTCTTCGATATCTGAAGATTAGGGATAGTAAATTATGAAAAAACTAACTTTGTTTTTATTATTATTGTGGGCTAATAATGCATTGTCTGATGTTGCGAGTGATTCTTTGCAAGCTAAATTAAACGCAATTCGCACAATGAGCGCCTCATTTAATCAAGTAATTAATGCTAAAACTAGAGTGGTTTCAAAAGCATCAGGTATCATGGCCTTAGCTCGTCCTGGTCGTTTTCTTTGGCAAACAAAAAAACCTTTAGAACAGATAGTTATTGCTGACGGGCAACATTTATGGGTTTATGATGTTGATTTAGAGCAGGTAACTTTAAAAAAACAAGAGAAAGGCTTGGGTGGAACAGCTGCATTATTTTTAAGTGGTTATGATAATTCGCTCACACGTGATTTTGAGGTAACTGAGTCTAAATCTGGTAATCAGCTAAAATTTGATTTAAAAGCAAAGTCTTCTAAAGAAAATTTCCAGCATATGCAATTAGCTTTTGTTGGTGATGAGTTGACTGGTATCGAGTTAGATGATCAGTTAGGTCAGCATACTATAGTAATTTTATCTAAAATAAAGAATAACCCGCCTTTATCTCCTACGGTATTTAAATTAAAAATACCAAAAGGCGTTGACCTGGTGAGGCAATGAGATCTTTAATTAGCCGTATTGAATTATTTTTTAAAAAAGAGTATTTCATTACTATATTGCATCGTAGTACGCATCTTTTGAAAAAATCTTTGATGCCACTGGCAATTGTCATGATCATTATGGCTATTTTTTTCACGGTTTTTCGTGCGTTAACTCCTTGGGCAAAACAATATAAAGGGCAAGTAGAGCAACATTTATCAACTCTAGTCGGCCAGCCAGTTACTATTAATAGTATGGAGACAAGTTGGTATTGGTTTGAGCCTGTGCTTAAATTAAATCAGGTATCACTTCTAGATAATAAAGATAATGCTTTAAAATTATCTAAATTATTAGTAGGGATTAATATATTTAGTTCAATATTAAATTGGCAAATTGAGCCTGGAATTTTATATATTGATGATCTTCATTTAACAATACGTCAGGTTGATAATCATTGGCGAGTTGATGGGATTCAAATAGATAAAGAGCTAAATGGTCTTGAATCAGACTCTTATTTACCCGTACTTTCTTGGCTTTTGGAACAACAGAAAATTATTATTAAAAATGTATCAGCTTTAGTTTATTTAAAAAATGGGACTTTGCTGCCTTTAAGTTCTTTAAATCTCACTTCTGAAAATTATAACGGTCATTATCGTTTAAAAGGCGGGATGAAATTAGCACAAACTACACCGACTGAGATTTTAATTATTGCTGATTTAAACCTAAATCCTAAATCTATCTATAAAGTTAGTGGGCATGTCTATTTATCGCTTAAACAGTTTTTACCGAAACAATGGCAGATGTTTTTCCCAGAGCTCCCATATCATGTAGATAGCGGTAATGGAGATATTAAACTTTGGTTAGATATTAAGAAAGGGAATTTGACAAATTTACAAACAGTCATTGATCTAAGTCATATTGAATGGGGTAAAAAAGGAGATCCTGATAATCAATTCATTCAATCATTAAAGGCTAATTTAGCATGGGCTCCTATAAAAGATGGATGGCAATTATCTGGGGATAAAATAAAATTACGTGCAGGCGGGATTATCTGGCCTGAAAATTCGCTCTTAATAAAATATCAGCCCCTGAATAATTCATATAATATTTATACAAAAGCACTATTACTTGAGCCATTATTAAATTCAGCTATTGAGTGGCCTGAAATTATGAAGCCTTTGCTACTTGCACATCCGCGAGGTAAGTTAAATGAGACTGAGTTAAGTATAAAAGAAGGTAAATTAGATCATCTATTAACTCGATTTGAGGATTTAAGCTTTAATGGGATTAATAAAAATCCAGCCATCTCAAATATTTCTGGTGTAATAAATTGGCAACCAACGGGTGGGCGATTAGATTTAAATAGTGAAAATATTACAATTGCTCCATACAATTTGCTGCCGCTAAATTTTATGAAGATAAATGCTTCTTTGGAATGGGAAGGATTAAACCATGATTTTCAGGTAAAAATGGATCATTTGTTACTAACTGATAAAAATTTATTAGTTAGTGCAAAAGGTGAGATTAAAGATCCTTTAGATCCTAATTTAGCTAAGCTTAACTTGCAGGCGGAGTTTGCTGCTGAAAATTTAACACAATGGTTTTCTTATATACCAGAATTTAAAGGCAAGGAAAAATTAAATCATTGGTTAAAGCATGATATAAAAAGAATTGATAAAGCAAGTGGTCAGATTAATATTAACGGACCATGGGTTGATTTCCCATTTGATAAATCTAAAGGAGATTTTCTTATTGAATCTCAGGTAAATGGCGCTAAATTATACTTTAATAGGAAGTGGCCATTTATTGATAATCTTGATATCTATATTAAGGTAAATAAGCGAACATTAGAGGCGGAAATGCTTCATGGTTCATTTAATGGAGTTGACTCTACTCAAGCAAATTTGAAAGTTGATGATCTTGGTTTAGATAAAGAAACATTATTAATTCATGGAAAAGTTGATGGTCCTGCAGAAAAATTAAAAGCTTATATATTTGCATCGCCTTTAAAAAAATCACTGTTAAAATTAAAACATTTTGAGATTAAAGGCAATGTAGGATTAGATTTAAATCTTGATGTGCCACTATATCCTGGAAATGACGAAGTTTTTGCGCGAGGGGATATTAATTTTGTTGATAATGAAATGGTGTTACCTCCTGCATTAAACAATTTAAAAATTAAAAAAATAACTGGGGCTTTAAATTTTGATGAAGATGGGATTTCTAATAGTTATCTTAAAGCTACACTATTAGGTAATCCATTAGATATGAACTTTTCTTCAATAAATAAACCGCGACGGGCAACAAAAGTAAGTCTTAAAGGTAGTACGACTATTAATTCATTAAATAAAAAATTTAAATCCCCTATTTTTTCTTTAATGGATGGGTCACTAAATTTTAAATCAGAACTAACTTTAACAGCAGATTTAAGTCAAAATGATATTATTGAGCTTAAGTCTAATCTTAAAGGTGTTAGCATCGACGTGCCCAAGCCATTTGCAAAAACTGCTGATAGTAGAGCGCCATTAACTGTAAAAATTGGTTTAAATGCTAATAATGGAACAAAATTATTTATTAATTATGATAATAAATTGTCTGGTGATTTAGAGTTTAAATCTAAAGATGGAGTATCTAATTTAGAAAAAGGAGAAATCCTGATTGGTAGTAGTAATGCTAAAGCTTCTAAACCTGGTCTTAATATAATTGGTACATTTGCTCTTTTTGATGTAGATGAGTGGCGTAATATTGGGTCAAAGTTAAATTCTAATTCAACGCATTCATTAATTACAGGATCTCAATTTATTGATCTAAAGCTTGATAAAATTATCCTTTGGGGAAAAAGCTATGAGAATCTTTCTATAAAAGCAAAAAAATCTGATAAAGATATTTGGTCCTTTAATATAGATCAATATAATATAGCTGGTGATTTAAGTTATAAACTTAGTGAGAATCGCTTGTCTGGTCATTTATTAAGGTTAAATATAGAAAAATATAATCTAAAAAATACAGCTGAAGATAATAAATTAAAACCAGATGACATCCCTAACTTAGATTTGGCTATTGATAATTTTAAACTAAAAGATGTATCAATTGGTGAGGTAAAGATTAAATCAACATCTAAAGCCTCAAATTTTCATCTTGAATCAGGTCAAATTAATTCATCAGATTACCAGCTAGTAATGAGTGGAGATTGGAAACAAATTGAGGGGAAAGATAATACAACGATTAAAGCAGATATTGCTGTTAAAGACTTTGGTAAATGTTTAGCTCGCTTACATATTACTCCGGTTGTAAATTCAAAAAAGGGAATTGTGCAATTTATTGGTGGTGGGCCTTTTGCGATTAATCAATTTTCTTTTGATAAGGTAAATGGCACACTTTATCTTGAGTTTCAAAATGGTCAAATAACACATTTATCTAAAGCAACCGAGGAAAAGTTAGGCCTTGGCAAGCTTTTATCTTTGTTAAGTTTACAAACAATCCCACGTCGATTGAAATTAGACTTTAGTGATTTATCAAGCGGAGGATATAGCTATGATGTTTTTAAAGGTAATTTTGCAATAAAAAATGGGGTTATGAGTACTTATGATTCCTATATTGATGGGCCAGTTGCTTATGCAAATATGAAAGGTAATTTAGATTTGGTTAAACAAACTTATGATCTTAGATTACATGTTTCACCACATATTACGGCAAGTTTACCAATAGTTGCAACGATTGCTGGTGGGCCAATTGCTGGTATGGCAACTTTAGTTGCCAGTAAAATTATTAATCAAGGTATGCAACAAATTACAGGATATACTTATAAGGTAACAGGCCCATGGTTAAAGCCTGATTTACAACAAATCAGTATTAATAAAAAATATAAACCG
>CAMDMN010000069.1 GCA_945901965.1 Legionella genomosp. 1
CCATGAATAATAATGCCATAACTGCTGAAATTAAAATCATGCTGGCATATTCAGAGAGGAAAAATAATGCAAACCCAATCGCTGAATATTCCACATGAAAACCTGCAACTATTTCAGACTCACCCTCAGCTAAATCAAAAGGAGCTCTATTGGTTTCGGCAATACCTGCTATCCAAAATACCATAAAAAGTGGCAGCAATGGTACAAACCACCAATGCAAAAGACCACCATGTTGTGAGTTAACTATATCGGTAATATTCATGCTTCCTGCGGCTAATAAAACCCCAACAAAAGCAAAACCCATAGCAATTTCATAAGAAATAGTTTGCGCGGCAGATCGCATAGCACCTAGCATTGCATACTTAGAATTAGAAGCCCAACCAGCAATTAAAACTCCATAAACTCCTAAAGAGCTCATAGCAAATATATATAAAACACCGGCATTTATATTAGCTAAAACAATACCCTCACTAAAAGGAACCACCGCCCAACCAGCTAATGAAGGAACCAGTGCAAATAATGGAGCTATAACAAAAAGATATTTATTAGACTGTGTTGGAACAATAATTTCTTTATGAATAAGTTTAATTAGATCCGCAATTGGCTGTAATAGCCCAAAAAAGCCAACACGATTAGGGCCTATACGTACCTGCATATAACCAATAACCTTCCGCTCAGCAAAGGTAAGATAGGCAACGCCAAGTAGTAGCGGGACTATAATTAATAGGATCTTTATAATGATCCACAGCAATATAGCAATATCTTGTATCATTCAAGCGTACCTTTATTTTTATCGTACAATATTTATGATGCCTTTATTGTAATTTCAGTAAAAGCTGCCCCTAAGTCAACCGTCTCAGGCAAAGCATTTGCTACCCATACAACATCCTGTGCAACTCGATCATCGCAAATTAGCGGCAATGTTATCTCAATATCGCCTTGAGATACAGTAGCAGAATCGCATAAGTTCAATTTTTTTGCGGTCTTTGAGTTAATCCTAATACACGCAGATTCGGAAGCATTACAGTTCTGCAATGCATCTGCATTACGAACTATTGAATCTGAGCGATACAAAGGCCATTCTCCAACCCGAACTAAACTTAACTTACTAACAGGCAATAATTCTGGGAGAAATGGCGTATAAGGCATTAAAGAACTTGAGTCTTCCGCTAACTTTAGCTCTTTTAGTACATCCTCTGATGATAAATAATCAAAACCTTTAGCATGCAATATATTAGCCATTACTCGTAGAATTTTCCATGCAGGGCGTGATTCACCCATTGGTGCTAAAGCACCTTTAACTGTTTGCCATTCTAAATCTACGTTTATATATGTACCAGATGTTTCAGCGAATGGTGCCATTGGCAAAATAACATCAGCGTATTCTTGAATAGATTCATTATTAAATGCTGAAAGCACTACAACAAATTCAGCCGCCAACATGGAGTGCCTTGCAAGACTAGGGTTTGCAAAATCAAAACCTGGCTCAGCTCCCATTAATAAATAACCTTTAAGTTTTGCATTTAATGCAGCTTGCACATCATGGCCATTATTATCAATTTTTTTACCAGCTTCTGCTCGATGAGGCACCATTCCAGCCATCCAAGCACCTGCACTATTTGCACCTGTAGTTAGCCTTAAAATTCGGGCTCCGGTTAAATCTGCTAGCAATGATACTAAGGTTCGTAATAAAGCTGCATCAGGATGATTTTCACAAAGAGCACCGGTAATAATTACTGAATTAGGACGAGCTAAAGATTTAGCCATTGCTTTTTGGCTTGCGTTTGGTTTTAAACCAAGCAATAATTTTTGTATCTTCTGATCTAACTCATTTGTATCACCAACAACGGCTAGTAAAAGTGTTGCAAGCTCAATAGCCATTTCTTGAGGTGAAACAATAATTTTACCATCAAGATCAAAATTATAATTATAATCAACAGGATTTATAGCATAAATTTTAGCACCATTGCGAAACGCCTTACGTACCCTAATTCCTGCTAATGGAACTTCTTTATTAATATTACAACCTAATAGAAGTAAATTCTCCTGACTTTCAATCTCTTTATATTTTATTGTACTTGAAGGCATTATAGTTTGCCAATCTTGATCACGAAAATCTACTTGTTGTAAACGATGATCAAGATTATTAACCCCAAGTTCACGCATTAATTTTTGTAAAAGATAAAATTCTTCTAACGAAGAAGACGAAGATGCAAAAGCTGCAAATTGTTCCGCGCCATATTGCGTTATAATTCGGCCAATTCCATCTGAGGCAAATTTCAAAGCGCTTTCCCAATCAACTGTTTCCCATTGACCATTGCGCTTTATCATAGGCTTTGAAGCCCGTGATTTAGAATTTAAACCTAAGTAACTAAAACGATCTCTATCAGATAACCAAACTTCATTAATAGCTTCATTTTCCTTAGGAACTACACGCATTAAAGAATTTCTTCTAACATGCAAATAAATGTTTGAACCAAGGCAGTCATGTAGAGCGACACTTTCATGCTGAACCATTTCCCAAGCCCTAGCCGTGTAACGATAAGGCTTTGAGGTTAATGCTCCTACTGGACATAAATCAATTATATTTCCAGATACTTCTGATTTCATACTGTGCTTTACAAAAGTACTAATTGACATATTTTCGCCACGACCTAAACCTCCAAGCTCAGGAAGCCCGGCTACTTCATCACCAAAGCGCACGCACCGTGTACAATGAATACAACGAGTCATTTCTGTAGAAATTAACGGACCAAGTTCCGGATCTTCTACTGCGCGCTTTGTCTCTTCATAGCTTGTCTCGTCATTGCCGTAACCCATAGATACATCTTGTAACTCACACTCACCACCTTGATCGCAAATCGGACAGTCTAACGGGTGATTGATTAACAAAAACTCCATTACGGCTTGTTGTGATCGAACTGCCTCTTTTGAATTAGTAAATACTTTCATCCCATCAGTGATAGGTGTAGCACAAGCAGGAACTGTCTTACGTCCACCTTCAACTTCAACAAGACACATACGACAGTTAGCAGCGACTGATAATTTTTTATGATAGCAAAAGCGAGGAATATGAATACCTGCGTCATCAGCTACCTCAATGATCATTTTACCATTTTCTACTTCAAATGATTTACCGTCGATTTCAATGTTAGCCATTGTTAAACCTTATTAATTTATACTGTAGAAGCAGAAACGCTTGAGCGTTTATGCTTAATAAAATATTCAAACTCGGACATAAAGTGTTTTACAAAACTCTGCACAGGCCATGCAGCGGCTTCACCTAATGCGCAAATAGTTCGTCCTTCAATATTATTAGCAACGTTAACTAATTTTTGCACATCACCAACCTCGCCATGTCCTGATTTAATCCGATGTAATAAACGAACCAACCATCCTGTACCCTCACGACAAGGCGTACATTGTCCACAAGATTCTTCCATATAAAATTCTGAAATACGATAAAGTGCGTCGACCATACACGTAGTCTCATCCATAACAATTACAGCCCCTGATCCAAGACCAGAACCTGCCTTTTGGATTGAGTCATAATCCATATCTAGTGTCATCATCAAATCACCTGGCAACACAGGCATTGATGTTCCACCTGGAATTACTGCTTTTATCCGTCTATTTGCAAGAACGCCTCCAGCTAAATCTAATAGTGTTTTAAAAGGAGTTCCTAAGGGGATTTCAAAATTTCCAGGATTATTAACATGACCACTCACACTAAAACATTTAGTTCCGCCATTATTAGGCTTACCTAATTCTAAAAACCATTTGCCACCTTTTTCTAAAATAACAGGTACTGATGCAAAAGTTTCGGTATTGTTTATAGTCGTAGGTTTACCATATAAACCATAATTTGCGGGGAATGGCGGTTTAAAGCGTGGCTGACCTTTTTTACCCTCTAAAGAATTAAGTAAAGCCGTTTCTTCACCACAAATATAAGCTCCAGCGCCAAGATGATTGTAGAGATCGAAATCAATTTTTGAAGATAGAATAGATTTACCAAGTAAACCCGCGTCATAAGCTTCTTTTAATGCAGCTTCCATACGCTGAAATGGCTCAAAAAATTCACCACGTATATAATTATAACCAACCGTTGCTCCAATCACATATCCTGCAATGGCCATGCCTTCAATCAATTGATGCGGGTTATATCTTAAAATATCTCTATCCTTACATGTACCAGGCTCACCTTCATCTGAATTGCAAACTACATATTTTTGTATAGGGGCATTACGGTTCATAAAGCTCCATTTAAGCCCGGTTGGGAAACCAGCCCCACCACGTCCACGCAAAGCAGACAATTTTAATTCATCAATAATTGTTTGCGGTGCGGTTTGCTCTTTTAAAATTCGCCGCCATACACTATAGCCACCAACAGATTCATAAGTTGCAAGAGCCCAAGGCTTTTGCAAATTTAAAGTTCGGTAACAGACTTGATTCAATTCAACCATATCATTGTCTCTATTTATCGGTATTTAGCTAAAACCGCATCAACTTTATCAGCGGACAAATTCTCATGATAATCTTTGTCCACTTGCATCATTGGCGCATTAACACAAGCCCCAAGGCACTCAACTGCTTTTAGTGTAAATAAACCATCTTCGGTGGTTTCACCAAGTTTAATCTTTAATTTCTTCTCTAAATGGTCAACAATTTCAGCAGAATTTCGCAGTTTGCATGAAATATTAGTACAAACATTTACTAAATGGCGGCCAACTGGCTTAAGTTCATACATACTATAAAAAGTAGCCACTTCATATACCGCAATCGCCGGCATTTCTAAATAATCAGCGACTGCATCCATCAACTCATTAGTTAAATAACCATGTTCTTCCTGAGCTACCATTAAAGCAGACATCACAGCTGATTGTCTTTCATTGGTTGGATATTTTGCTATCCATTTATCAATTTCTTTTACTCCGGCAGCTGATATAAATTGCCGAATCTGTTTAGCTGAATTTAAAGACATTATTTTCAACCCTATATTTAGTAAAATTTCTCAATAAGCTTAGGTATTCGTCATCTCAAACACAGTGAGGGATCTCCAAATGCAGGCATCTAGCCACTTTTCAGGAGATCCCTCACTTTGTTCGGGATGACGTTTCCGGTACTTATTAAGAAGTTACCTTATTTAATCGTAACTTTTCAATTTATCTGTCAATTTCGCCAAATACTATATCTTGGCTAGCCAAAATAGCGACGCCATCTGCCAACAAATGCCCTCTAACCATTTCATCAAAACTTGATAAATGTAAAAAGCCTGGGGCGCGAATTTTCATCCTATAAGGTTTATTTGCACCATCTGAAACTAAATAAATACCAAATTCGCCTTTTGGTGCTTCAACAGCGCTATAAACCTCTCCCTCTGGCAAACTAAATCCTTCAGAAAATAATTTAAAGTGGTGAATCATAGCTTCCATATCGTGTTTCATGTCAAAACGACGTGGAGGAGTAATTTTATGATCATCAAGCTTTATTGGCCCATCATTTTCACGCAACCATTGAACACATTGTCTAACAATATGATTAGATTGACGTAATTCCTCTATACGGACTAAATAACGATCATAACAATCACCTGTTTTACCCACAGGAATATCAAAATCAACTTTGTCATATGCAGCATATGGTTGTTTTTTACGTAAATCCCAAGCCACACCTGAACCTCTGAGCATAGGTCCCGTAAAACCCCACTGCAACGCATTTTCAGGAGAAACAACACCAATATCAACCGTTCTTTGTTTCCATATACGATTATCTGTTAATAATGTTTCATATTCATCAACACAACGTGGGAAGCGCTCAGTAAATGCCCAAATAAAATCAAGCAAGCTCCCATGTCGATTAGCATTCTTTTTTTCGGTTTCTCGTTCATTATGCCATCTTGATGGTTTATATTGCGGCATAGAATCAGGTAAATCACGCGCCACACCACCTGGACGATAATATGTAGCATGCATACGCGCACCTGATACCGCCTCATAACAATCAAATAAATCTTCACGCTCACGGAAACAATATAAAAATACCGTCATCGCGCCAATATCAAGGGCTGCTGCACCTAACCATAATAAATGATTAAGTATTCGTGTTAGCTCATCAAACATCGTACGGATATATTGGGCTCTTATTGGCGCTTCAACACCTAATAGTTTTTCTATAGCACGAACATACCCATGCTCATTACACATCATTGAGACGTAATCTAACCTATCCATGTAACCTATAGAATGTAAATAAGGTTTAGTTTCAACAAGTTTTTCAGTGGCACGATGGAGTAGTCCGATATGAGGATCGGCTCGAACTATAGTCTCACCTTCAAGCTCAAATACTAAGCGCAAAACACCATGCGCTGCTGGGTGTTGTGGACCAAAATTTAGGGTGTAATTTTCTAGTTCAATCATTTCGGTGCGCCTGTAGATCCATTAGGGTTAAGATAGCGATTATCATTACGAATAACTTTAGGTTCTAACACTCTCGGCACAATATCAACTGGCTCATAAATAACTTTCTGCAAACTAGCATCATAGCGCATCTCAACATAGCCGCTAACTGGGAAATCTTTACGAAATGGATGGCCAATAAACCCATAATCCGTCAAAATACGTCTTAAATCTGGATGCCCATCGAATAAAACACCAAATAAATCATAAGCTTCCCGCTCAAGCCAATTAGCACCTTTCCAAATGTCAATAACCGAAGGAACTACTAAATTTGACTCATCAACAAATACTTTAACGCGCAAGCGCTGATTTTTAGTGGTTGACATTAAATGATAAACTACGGCAAAACGCGGATGATTTACGAATGTTTTAGTTTCTTGCTTTTCAACAGCACGTGAAAACCCTTTTTCAGTAGCCGTTTCAGTTTCCCAATCATTTTCACCATATGAAAGATAATCAACCGCGCACAAATCTACTAATTGATTAAAATCAAATAATTTATTATCTCGCAATTGATATAAAGTGTCTTTTAATAAAGCTAAATCACAGACAGCAGTAATCTCACCATACGCCAAATTAATTGACTTTAAAGGCCCACCCAATTCCTGCTTTAAAAGCTCAGCTAATTTTTCTAATTTTGTCATCAACATGCACCTAGATTAAACCTAAATTCGGCAGTTAAATTTTAATTATTGCTTTTCTTCTAATTTTATTTTGCAACTGAATAATGCCGTATAATAATGCCTCAGCAGTAGGTGGGCATCCTGGCACATAAATATCAACTGGAACTATCCTGTCACAACCACGCACAACTGAGTATGAATAATGATAATAACCACCACCATTCGCACAAGATCCCATGGAAATCACCCATCTAGGCTCAGGCATTTGATCATAAACTTTACGCAAAGCAGGGGCCATTTTGTTACATAAGGTACCTGCTACTATCATAACATCAGACTGACGAGGGCTCGGGCGAAAAATAATACCGAAACGATCAAGATCATAACGTGAAGCACCAACGTGCATCATTTCTACCGCGCAACAAGCTAAACCAAAGGTCACAGGCCACATAGAGCCAGATCGCGCCCAATTAACTAGCTTCTCTACAGAAGTTACACTAAAACCTTCTTTATTTAATTGTGCTTCAGCCATAAATAGTCTCTATATCAATCATTCCCATTCCAATGCTCCTCTCTTCCACTCATAAATAAAACCAATTACAAGTAGACTTAAGAATAGCATCATAGCGGCAAAACCAAACCAACCTATTTTACGTAAGACTAAAGCCCAAGGAAAGAAAAAAGCCGTTTCGAGATCAAAAATAATAAATAAAATAGCCACAAGATAAAAACGCACATCAAATGGTATACGCGACGATTCAAATGCAGGAAAACCACACTCATATGGTGAATTTTTTTCAGCATTTGGTTTATGCACTGACAATAAAGACCCTGCTGTCAACATAACCAAACCTAAGGCTAACCCTATAATAATAAATACTAAAATTGGTAAATATTCTGATAGCATCATAATTTTAATTACTCTTAATTTGGTGCCGAAGGACGGACTCGAACCGTCACAGCTTTACGCCACCGCCCCCTCAAGACGGCGTGTCTACCAATTCCACCACTTCGGCATTAGCTATATTAACCTCTTAATTACCGCTATCAACAGGCACTGGAATTTTAGTTTCCGGAGCGCTTGTTTGCTGAGGAATGGCTTGGATATCCGCTTTTTTATATTGACTAGCTACCATAGAAGACAGCGCCAAACTTGTAACAAAAAAAGTAAGTGCCAGACCACCAGTTACTTTAAACAAAAAGCCACCGGTTCCTTGGCTACCAAATACTGTATTTGATGCGCCAGAACCAAATGTTGCGCCAATATCAGCACCTTTCCCATGCTGAATTAGCACCAAGCCAATAACTGCCGCTGCAATAATCACATGAACTATTAATAATAATTGATACATTTCACTATTTCCACAAATTGTTGCGCATCAAGCGATGCACCACCAACCAAGCCGCCATCAACATCAGGCATGGCAAAAAGGGCTGCCGCAGATTTATCAGTTACACTACCACCATATAAGATAGTAAGCGTGCTCGCAGCATTTTTATCAAAATTAGCCACCGATTCACGAATAAATAAATGAGCGGCTTGTGCCTGCTCCGGTGACGCTGTTTGTCCTGTGCCAATAGCCCATACAGGCTCATAAGCTACAACACAATTTTTAAAAACATTATCGTTTAAGTGAGAAATAGCCGACAATTGTCGAGCTAAGACCTCTTCTGTAAGCCCCTGCTGGCGCTCAGCTAAAGTCTCTCCAACGCAAAGAACCGGTATCATATCATGTTCTTTTACATGGTGGAATTTTTCCGCAATAAATTTTTCATCTTCATGAAATATACGTCTACGCTCAGAGTGCCCAACCAGAACATACGAGCAACCAAAATCTTTTAACATTGGCGCTGATAACTCTCCAGTATATGCCCCAGAATCAGCAGGATAAAGGTTTTGCGCACCAATCTTTATTTGACTATTTGCTAAAATTTTATTAACCAAGGGCAAATAAATCGCCGGAGGAAAAACAACAGAAGTTGCGGCTGATTCTTTAGGTAAATTAATTAACATATCAGATAAAAGGGTGTTTATTTGGCCTATTCGACCATTCATTTTCCAATTACCCATAATCATTTTCTGTCTCATGCCGCCTCCTAAGCAATGCTGCATGAAATATACATTAAAATTATTATAAATTGAAGTAATGTACTACTAAGCGTTACAATTGCGAATAGACCAGCCCCTTGTGAAGCTAGCATCGGCAAAGATGACTGACTTGGCTCGCTTGTTAGCTGTAAATCTCTTCTTTTAATATATTCTTCAATAGCTAATTTAATACTATGTTCTGCACATATCCAAGAATCAAGATTT
>CAMDMN010000070.1 GCA_945901965.1 Legionella genomosp. 1
AGAGACCCCAGCTAATACTCCGTATTCTTTTTTATTATTATGCATTCTTTCTGTAATTTTCTATTTATTGATGGTATTGCAGTGGGTAATTGCTGATATTTCCGATGCCATTGCCTTTGAATCTTTGTTTTTAGCGGGTGTCGCTTTAATTGCATCTTATAGTTTATATACATATGCCTTACTTTTAATATATAAGCTTTCTTCGCGTATGGTTCAAACTTTATCTTGTCTAATAGCTACGAATACTATTGTGCATTTATTAGCATTTCCATTGCTGTTGATGATTCCATTGCCAGATGCATCGCATATTAATCCATTATTGGGATTAATTATAAGTATTATGTATTTGATTTTTACCTTGATTTTAACTGTATGGCAATTTATGGTGACAGTACATATTTACAAAAATGCGTTAGGAATAGAAAATATTCCTGCAATATTGGCAAGCTTTGGGTTACTAAGCTGTAATATATTAATTATTTCTCTTTTGCGATAGGTGATAAAAATGCACTTACATATTTTAGGGTTAAGTGGGACATTTATGAGTGCTTTGGCTTTATTAGCCAGAGACTTAGGCTTTACAGTTACGGGCTCAGACACACATTGTTACCCGCCGGTAAGTGATTTATTGACAGCTAATGGAATAATTTGGACTGATGGTTATGAAGATTCTAAAGATGCATTAAAAGCTAATTTAGTTATCGTTGGTAATGCTATTAAACGAGGCATGCCAGTTATGGAGGCAGTTCTTGATGCTCATAAGCCTTATATTTCAGGACCACAATGGTTAGCTGAAAATGTATTGCCACGCTATCGGGTGATGGCTGTAGCAGGAACTCATGGTAAAACTACGACTACCTCTATGCTTGCCTTTATTCTTCATGAAGCAGGATTAAATCCTGGGTTTTTAATTGGTGGTGTTTCTTCAGATTTTGGAACTAGCTCAAGATTAGGCAAAGGGGAGTGGTTTGTAATTGAAGCTGATGAATATGATAGTGCCTTTTTTGATAAGCGGCCTAAATTTATCCATTATCACCCTGAAGTAGCAATTCTTAATAATTTAGAGTTTGATCATGCTGATATATATGAAGATCTAGATGCGATTAAACAGCAATTCCATTATTTATTAAGAACCATACCAAGCTCAGGTCTTGTGATTAAACCACGCGATGATGAGGCATTAAATGAGGTAATAGCTCGTGGTAAATATTCTAAAGTGGAAGAGTTATCCCTATCAGGAAATGCTGATTGGCGCGCTGAATTAAATGACGAAGTTGGAAGTTCTTTTAAAGTTTGGCATTTAGAAAAAATAGTAGCCGAAGTTAATTGGTCATTGATTGGTAGATTTAATGTTGAAAATGGAATGGCTGCAATTGCTGCAAGTTTTAGAGCGAATGTAAACCCTAAAACGGCCGCTGCTGCATTAGAAAAATTTACACCGGTTAAAAGAAGACTTGAAGTTAAATCAAATCGTCATGGCATCACAATTTACGATGATTTCGCTCATCACCCAACCGCAATTGGCAAAACAATAAATGCACTTAAAAATAGTAAGCGGCATAAAAGGATTTTTGTGGTCTTAGAATTTGCCTCATATACCATGCGTTCAGGCGTGCAAGCTTCTCAAATGGCAGAATCACTTAAAAATGCTACATCAGTATACGTGTTAGCACCTAATGAATTTAATTTAAATGATTTAGCATCTAATTGGCAAGTTCCTTATAAAATTCTCCCAACAGTAGAAGCAATTGTTGAAGATGTTACCGCATCAGCTCAACCAGAAGATGCGATATTAGTTATGTCTAACCGTGGATTTGATAATATTCATCAGAAATTAGCGGATAGAATTGATGAAAATTGTGTTAAGGCTTGAGAATGAAAAAATATTTGAGTCGATATCTGACAAATTGACCTATGAAACTAAAAAATCTAGGTTGGGACAAGGCAAGATGGTGCTGCCTAAAGTAGATCTCCGAAGTCCCACGGCTTGAATGCGGGACTTCGAAGCAAGACTTATGGATCCCGCGGTCAAGCAGCGGTCATATCATTACCCACAAATCTAACCCGTGTAGCCTTGATGCAGCGTAGCGTAATCAAGGTTTATTTAAACGCGAGGCCTAGTGTATAGAGCTGCTTTTGTTTTTTGGGGTGAAAACCTTGATTACGCTTCGCTGCATCAAGGCTACACGGACTAGTCAGACTTGTGGGTAATGATATGGCAGCGGTACGTTGACATTTTTATTAAACACTAATATATAGAAATGAATTTATAAGGATTTATTTTGGTTATTCATATAAAAACTTTCGTTTTATTAAGTTTACTATTTCTTAGTCCCATTATTTCAGCTATTGTTCCTAATATTAGCAAAGGGCATGGAGCTATTTTATATGATGGGACACAACCATCAGGCCCTAATTCCACTGAAAGTAATAGTCCAGGCCAATGGGTTTCAAATATTACTGCATTTAATGCCGGAGCAAATGCTGCAAGTACAATAACTAGATTGTATCCTTATAGTGGGGACATTAAGATTAATTGTCCTAATGGCGCATCGTCGTGTGTTTATTCAGGACTGAATCAAAACGTTTTTGTTGGATATAACACCCCGGCATATGGACAGGCATCAGTAAGCTCATATAGGGCATCTTTTCCTAACGCGCTCATTTTAGCAATTATAGATGCTGATACAACTTCATTACCGCTTTTATCTAATCTTGATGTGGGCACAGGAGTTGCAGGAGTACTTACTTCACAGATTTGTGCTGATCCAAAGGTTGATGGAGTATTTTTTGATTTAGAGCCATTTGACTTTAACCAAGGTCAGGGGCAATTTTCTCTTTATAAGCAAACCGCAATTAATTTAGCAAGTCCCGCATGTATTGATATAAATCACCCTAAAGGTCGTGTTATGGCAATATTCGTTAATCCTAATAAAGTGAATGATTGGTCTATAGTTGCAGGCATGCTTAATAATAATGGCTACTTAGTAGTTAGTGCCTACGATGTAAATGATCAAATTCCACCAAGTCCTACACCTTACAACTTGTATACTTCTAGTGTGACTGGAAAAATTCAAGCGTTTATGGATCCAAATTCTATTCAATACAAAATTCCATATACAGTAGCAATTCCTGCTGGTGCAAGTTTTTCTGAGTTTGAGCAATTTGGTTATTATAACACTGGCTATCCTAGTGATTTTCAAGTTAGTACCGATTATCGAAAACTAGGATTTACTCAATTAGCATATGTACAATCAGCAAGAGCAATTCTATTAGCTAATGCTAAAAGTCCTTATTATTTAGGTACGGACTATTGGACATGGTCTCAATATATTTCGCCATCAAAGAGTCAAAATGAAATGCTGCTACCCAACATTCCATCTGCTACTGTAATTAGTTATTTACAACAGTTTGGGTAATGATTATTTACATAAAAAATTTATTTATTGTTATATTTATTCCTTGCTCCACAACTTGAATCTGTTGGGAAAATAGGGTGTAATTATTAGCAGTCCCTGATTGAAAATATAAATTTGGCATTTTAGAGTTCCCGCTAACTACTAGATTATATGAAAAATCAATCATAAACCTATTTGGCAACATATATTCAAATCCTACTTGACCCGCCCCACCTAAAAATAACTTAGATTGCGAGATATTTACTGGTTGTAAAACAAAACTAGTCGGTGGCAAAAGATCACCATTTAATTGTTCACTAACTCTTGTTAATGACGGTCCTGCTCCACCATATACTAACCAAGAGCCAAATTGATAGCCGCCATCTAGAGTTAAAAATGTTACATCATTTATTTTGGTATGTAAGCCTGCCGATTGGTATGTTCCATTTTGAAATGTTCCAGCCCAAGATTGATCAAATTGCTCTACACCAACATATTTGTATACGCCTTTTACGCCAATAAGCCAGTTATTAGGTAAGTTAAAACGATAGCCTGCATTTGCAACTGGTGCGAAATGGTTTTCTAGATTTTTATCAAGGAGATATTCTTGGGGGGATATTGTCGTTGAAATCATCGTAATATCAGTATGCCCATTGGTAAAAGTATTAATATAACCACCACCAACTCCGGCCCAACTACCTGCATAATTAAGCGAATTTTCCCCCATAGATCCTGCAAAAATAGATGAGCTTAAAGCTAATAATCCAATAGGTAAAATAGATTTTATGTTAATTGACATGACTCTCCTTATGGTCTTTTAAAAATTTAGAATTCAACATCCCGCGACTTGTTCGCGGGCATATCATTACCCACAAGTCTGCTAATCCTTTATGGGTCTGTATTGCCTTATTGAATCCGAGCCACGACCGTTAGGGAGAGGATATTTTAAGAGCTCCACTCCCTAACGGTCGTGGCTCGGAGTTCCACGCTCACTTGCCAAGATAAAGTTAACTTGTGGGTAATGATATGTTCGCGGGACTTCGGGATTCAAAAGATGAATTGAAAACAGACCCTAATTATTTTCCATTTTTAAACTATAATTCCTCTTAATACTTCAATGCAACTAAAATGATCAGAGCAAGATCATGAGTGATTATAAATCAACCTAAGCGCGGTACGTCGAAATATAGAGCCAATATAATCTACCACGACATTATTATTTTTTTTAACTAACTATAGTCATTATTATATGACCATTTTATGCGTGAGTCACTTTGTTAGGTGTGATTTAAGCTGTCAGGATTATTGGTTGGTGGAATTTATTTGCCATGAAATGCTTTGGTCATTATTGACATTTATCGAACTTACCAACTAATATAGTGTAATAGATCACATATTTATAACGAATAATGTGAAATAGATCACGTTATTCGTTACAAATATGTGATTATATTTGTAATATAACAACTGGGTGTTGTATGAAACGTAATATTATGGAACAACTCATTACATGGAAAAATGATCCAAGCCGTAAGCCTCTTTTATTATATGGCGCACGTCAGGTTGGTAAAACGTATTCCCTTAAGACTTTTGCAAATCAGTCATACAAAGATCATGTGTATTTAAATTTTGAAGATAATCCAGTTTTAAAAAAATATTTTGAAGATAGCTTAAATCCAAATGATATTATTTTCAAATTGAGCATTCATTTTAATAAGCCTATTTTACCCCATAGCACATTGATCATATTTGATGAGGTTCAAGAGTGCCCTAGTGCGTTAAATAGTTTAAAATGTTTTAATGAAGATGCTAATGATTATCATATCTGTGCTTGTGGTTCATTGCTAGGTGTTAAAATTGGGCAACAAGAAGGTTTTCCGGTTGGCAAAGTTAATTTTAGGCATTTATTTCCATTAAGTTTTTTGGAGTTTTTAGATGCTATTAATGAAACAAGATTAAAGGAATATATCACATCTATTACTACTATAGCCCCATTACCTGAGCCTTTTCACTCCAAGCTTAATCAATTATTACGGATTTATTATTATACAGGCGGTATGCCAGAAGCTGTTTTGACTTATGTAAATCAACAGGACTTTAATGCGGTAAGAATTGTACATAAAGATATCTTAAAATCATATGATCTTGATTTTTCAAAGCATGCGGCAAAACATTTAAGTCTTAAGATATCAGAAATTTGGAATTCTATTCCAAGCCAATTGGCAAAAGAAAATAAAAAATTTGTTTATTCCCTAGTGCGAACAGGCGCACGTGCTAGAGAATATGAGGAAGCAATTCAGTGGCTACATGCAGCGGGGCTTGTATATAAAATATACAATATTTCAACTCCCAAAATACCATTAAAAGCATATTATCATTTAGATTTTTTTAAAATTTATCTTATTGATGTAGGGTTATTAAATACAATTTCAGAGTTACCCATTAAAACATTATTAGATGGCGAAAAGCTATTTCAAGAATTCAGAGGTGCTCTTACTGAAAATTATGTATTTCAGGCACTAGCCCCATTGTTCGATAATCAATATTATTGGACAAGCCAAGGTATTGCGAAAATAGATTGTATCATCCAAAGAGAAGGGGAAATTATCCCGCTAGAGGTAAAATCAAATACCTCGATTAAATCTAAAAGTTTGAAAGTATATAATGAAAAGTATCATCCTAACTTAAATATCCGCACATCTATGTTAAATCTAAAACAAGATGGAAATATATTAAATGTTCCATTATATCTTCTTGGTGAAATCAATCAAATCTTAGCGCGCTGTAATAAAATAAGTTGATCTCATTAAATATGTAGCCCGGTTGTAGGCAACCGGGAACATCTATGTTATTTTCCCCTTTTAAACTGCAATTCATCTTTACTCCAAGATACTTCAATCGTTTGACCTGGTTGAAATTTCCCATTAAGTAATGCTTGCGCCAAAGGATTTTCTAGTTGTTGCTGTATTGTCCTTTTTAATGGGCGCGCGCCATATACTGGATCAAATCCTGCTTCAGCTAAGTGATCTAGAGCTTCTGGAGTTAGTTTTAATTTAATATCTTGAAGACTTAATCGCTGTTGCAAATAATTAATTTGGATAGATGCAATATTTGCAATTTGCTCTTTGGTTAATGCATGGAAAACTACAGAATCATCAATGCGATTAATAAACTCTGGTCTAAAGTGCTTGCTAACCAATTCCATAACAGCTAATTTAACTTCATTGTAGCTAGATTTAGAGCCTAACTCTTGAATTAAATGTGACCCTAAATTTGAAGTCATGACAATAACCGTATTACGAAAATCAACAGTTCTTCCTTGTCCATCAGTAAGTCTGCCATCATCTAATACTTGTAATAAAATATTAAACACATCAGGATGAGCTTTTTCTATTTCATCAAGTAAAATCACAGAATATGGTCGGCGGCGAATAGCTTCAGTTAAATATCCGCCTTCCTCATAGCCCACATATCCTGGAGGCGCGCCAATTAATCTTGCGACCGAATGCTTTTCCATAAATTCTGACATATCAATCCGAACCATGGCATCAACAGTATCAAAAAGAAAGGTTGCTAATGCTTTACATAGTTCAGTTTTACCAACACCAGTTGGGCCTAAAAATAAAAATGATCCAATAGGGCGATTTGGATCTGATAAGCCAGCACGTGATCGACGAATAGCATTAGAAACTGCATCAACCGCTTCATTTTGACCAATCAAGCGCGCATGTAAGGCTTTTTCCATGTGCAGTAATTTTTCTTTTTCACCTTCTAGCATTTTAGCAACAGGGATCCCTGTCCATTTTGACACAACTTCTGCTATTTCTTCTTCGGTAACTTTATTGCGCACAAGTTTAGTTTCTTGGCTTTCTGCACTAGATACTTCAACTAATTGTTTTTCAAGCTCAGGAATTCGACCATATTGTAATTCAGACATATGGGTAAGATCGCCCGCTCTTCTTGCAGTTTCTAATTCAAGCCTTGCTTTTTCTAAGGCTTCTTTGATGTGGGTTGCGCCATGTAATACTGCTTTTTCAGCTTTCCATAGTTCTTCAAGTTCAGAGCTTGATTTTTCAAGCTCGGCAATACTTTCTTGTAAATCAGATAGACGCTTTTTTGAAGCTTCGTCATGTTCTTTTTTTAATGCTTCTCGTTCTATTTTTAATTGAATAAGTTTGCGATCTAATTTATCTAAACTTTCAGGCTTAGAATCAATTTCCATCCTAATAAGGCTACCCGCCTCATCAATTAAATCAATAGCTTTGTCAGGTAATTGGCGATCGGTTATATAACGATAAGATAAAGTTGCTGCAGCAACAATGGCGGGATCTGTTATCTCCACACCATGATGAACTTCATATCGTTCTTTTAAACCACGTAAGATAGCAATGGTATCTTCAACTGATGGCTCATTAACTAATACTTTTTGAAAGCGGCGCTCAAGGGCTGCGTCTTTTTCAATATATTGGCGGTATTCATTAAGGGTTGTCGCACCTATGCAATGTAATTCCCCGCGTGCAAGGGCAGGTTTTAGCATATTGCCAGCATCCATCGAACCTTCAGCTTTACCTGCACCAACCATGGTGTGTAATTCATCGATAAATAAAATAATTTGGCCTTCTTGTTTCGATAGATCTTTTAATACTGCCTTTAAACGCTCTTCAAATTCACCGCGAAACTTAGCTCCAGCAATTAACGCGCCCATATCAAGAGATAGTAAACGCTTAGACTTTAAGCCTTCAGGAACTTCGCCATTAATAATGCGCTGTGCTAAGCCTTCAACAATTGCAGTTTTACCAACGCCAGGCTCCCCAATTAAAACTGGATTATTTTTAGTGCGACGTTGTAATACTTGAATAGTACGACGAATTTCATCATCACGACCTATTACTGGATCAAGCTTTCCAAGTTCAGCACGCTCAGTTAAATCAACGGTATATTTTTCCAAAGCTTGCCTTTGTTCTTCAGCATTTTGATCAGTCACAGTCTCTCCATTTCTAAGATCATCAATAGCTTTTTCTATTGCTTTAGGTTCAGCTCCCGCTTGTTTTAGTAATTTTGAGAGTGAGCTATCTTCATTAATAGCGGCAAGCAAAAATAATTCTGATGAAATAAAATTATCTTTACGTTGTTGGGATAATTTATCCGTAAGATTTAATAAGCGGTTAAGAGAATTGGATATATGAATTTCTCCACCAGTGCCTGAAACTTTAGGAAGTCTATCGAGGGCTTGGTCTAATAAAGTTCTTAATTGAGAAATATTTACATGGGCTTTAGCAAGTAGGGGCCTTAAACTTCCACCTTGTTGATCAAGCATCGCTTTCAATAAATGTTCAGGCTCAATGAATCCTGCATCGCGACCGATTGCTAAAGATTGCGCATCAGCTAAAGCCATTTGGAATTTTGATGTAAGTTTATCCATTCTCATGATATTGCCTTATTAAATGTTTAGACCATATTTTAATTATTGCTCTCTTGTCGTAAGATGAGGATTATTTTATTAAAAACAAGTAGTAAAAATGAATAATGATAATGTATCAGTTGAAAACTCAAATGCACAAGCTTTATTAAACCAAATCGTTCTCGATTATATGCGGGATAATAAACGTAAAAAATATGGGCGATGGTTTAAAAGATTTATTTTTGTAATTTTAATTGCTTGGGCTGCGTATGAGTTTTTTGCCATGCATACAAAAGATACAAAAGATCGCTTAAAACCTCATGTTGGTTTGGTCGACCTTAAAGGTGAAATTTTTGATAATAAAGCAGCGGATTCTGATAATTTTATTAAAGGTTTAAAATCTGCTTATAAATCTAAGGCATTAAAAGCAATAGTTTTGCGTATTGATAGCCCTGGTGGAAGTCCTGTACAAGCTGATTATATGTATAACACGATTAAATATTACCGCCAAAAGCATGCTGATATTAAAATTTATGCAGTATGTGTCGATATGTGCGCATCAGCGGC
>CAMDMN010000071.1 GCA_945901965.1 Legionella genomosp. 1
CCGGATTACGCTGCGCTTCATCCAGGCTACAAAACTGTTCCACCTGATCAGATTTCTAAACCAAAATAATTATCTTAATTATAAATTAAACATAACTACAAAATACATTTATAGTGGACGAAGAGTGGTTAGGAAGCGGCGTTTTAGTACATGTAGCCTGGATGGAGCGCAGCGTAATCCGGGAGCAGTGTAGCTTAAACCCGGATTGTGCTGCGCTTCATCCAGGCTACAAAACTATAAAACTACAAACTGAACAATACCTGCACTTTTAATTACATTGTTGAGGCTTTGATTTCATCAATCTTAGCATCTATCCTTGCCTTAATAAGATGATCCGATTTAGCAATTGACTTTGCTTGATTTAATTGTCTTAAAGCTTCTTTTTTACGTCCTTGAAGTAATTGACACTGAGCTTCAAAGAAATAGGCATAATCCTTCCGTTTACTCGCCGATTCAGCTCGCGCTAAATGCTCACACATGATTAAATCATTTTTAAATCGCCTGCTACCTTTAAGTAAAATACTAGCCGCTTCGTTGGGTTTATTAGCTTCGATTAAACTATTGGCATAATTAATAATGGCCGCATAATTTTCAGGGTAATTTAAATTAAGATCCGCTAATCTTTTAGCAGCAGCGTCATAAAGTCTAAGGCCTATTTCTACATCTGATTTAGCAATGATAAAATATAAATTGTCAGGATTTTGCTTTAATAATTCATCTATCTTTAAATTAGCATCATGGTAACGATTTAAAGTAATTAAAGTGAGAGCATGGCCATATTGGCAGGCAATTGCGGTATTTGATTTACGACATGTTGAACCATAGAAATCTAATAATCTTTTACTATCACCACTTACAATATTTCGAATTAATTCTTTAAATAAATGATAATCAATGCTATCCGTATAAGCATTTTTAGGTAGACTAAGGCTTCTATTTTCAGCCTCTGCAATTCTGTCCTCATCAATTGGGTGAGTTCGAAGAATCGCAGGAATATTGTCAGTATAAAAATATCTTGCATTTTGCTGCATTTTTTTAAAAAAACCAGCCATTCCTAAAGGATTTAGTCCTGACTTTATGAGCATGTCGATACCTATGCGATCAGCTTCTTTTTCGTTTGATCTTATAAAATTAATATTATCTTGCGTAAATCCTGAAAGAGCTGCCATTAAAGCACCACTACCCATGGCAGGATTGACTACACCGAGAGCTATAGCTGCTAACATGCTTGCAAGCATTGGGATCCGCATTTGTTTTTGATGTTCAATCATACGATAAAGATGGTGCAATCTTACGTGAGCCATTTCATGCGCCATTACTGCTGCAAGCTCAGATTCGCTATCTGAAGCAAGAATTAGTTGAGAATTAATACCAATATAACCTCCAGGACCTGCAAAGGCATTAATCTCATTTGAAGCAACAAGGAAAAAATATGGTTGTGGAAGCTGGCCATTTCTTGCTAGAACTTCTGCAAGATGATTAATATATTGACTAGCTAATGGATCGCGAATGACATTTCCAGCTTGATTTATCTGCTCAACGAATTCTTTTTCTAATTGGTCCAATTCACGATTTGTATATGGAGAAAAGGCTAAAAGCTCTTGTGGTAAAAATAATAATAAACATAAGCTAATAACAAGCATTCTTTTACGCCTAAGCTTTTTTGCGTTAGCAAAGCTACTACTTTTTATTATAAGCTTTCTTATTATATTCATAAGGCTACTCAAAAATTGAATAATTTGTTATCATATACAGTTTCTTAATAATGGTTTAACTATGCACAAACAGTTCCTGCTTGCCGCTTTAGACCAAGCCTTATTAGGCCGTGGTTTTTGTGCGCCTAATCCAAGTGTTGGCGCAGTTGTTGTGCACAACGGGCAAATTATAGCACAAGCATGCCATCGAGGCGCTGGTACTCCTCATGCTGAACAATTATTATTAGCCGAGCTTCCTAAAAATATAACAGATCTAACTTTATATGTAACCTTAGAACCATGCAATCATTGGGGAAAAACTCCGCCTTGTGTTGATGCAATAATTAAATATGGGATTAAAAAAGTAGTATTTGCTTATTGTGACCCCAATCCTATTGTTACATCAAATAATACTCCTAAAATATTATCAGAGTATGAAATTGAAGTTTTACATTATCCATTACCAGAAATAGATGATTTTTATCAAAGTTATCGTTATTGGACTTTAACAAAAAAACCTTGGGTGACAGTTAAAATTGCGCAGTCTCTAGATGGCAAGATAGCAGGCTTTAACAATGAAAGAATAAATATTTCAAATGAGCGCTGCTCTAATTTTACTCATCAACAAAGGCTTAAAAGCGATATTATTTTAACTACGGCAAAGACTGTAAATAATGACGATCCATTATTAAATGCTAGAGTAGAAGGATGCGAGATTCCTAAAACTTTAGCTATTATTGATAGTCATTTAACGCTTAATCAAGATGCTAATCTATTTAAGAAAGCTAAACATTGTCATATTTATTATAGTGAACATGAAAAAATAAATAAAACTTATATAAATAGTACAAGTCACCCAATTCCTGTTAAATCTAATCTTTTAGATTTAGAAGCCATAATTTATCATATAGGTGCTTTGGGATATCACGATGTTTGGGTTGAAGCTGGCAGTAGTTTATTTAGTGCATTACATGCTGCAAGACTTGTAAATAAAACTTATATCTATATTGCCCCGATTATTTTGGGAAATAAAGCGATATCTCTTTACCAAGATATAAGTATATTTAATAATCCTCATAAGCTTATATGGCGTAAAATGAATGATAATATGATATTATCTATTGATTGGATTTTGAACTAGATGTTTATTATGTTATATTATTGTGTTGATGAATCTCTATTATATTTGTAGCCTTGATGCAGCAGAGCGTAATCAAGGTTTTGATTTATTTGTAGTATTGAAAACCTTGATTACGCTCTGCTGCATCAAGGCTACGTATTCTATGCATGCTTGATGTTTATGATTGTGTACTAATAGGTTAATTATGTTTACAGGTATTATTGAAATCAAAGGCAAGGTTTTAGCCAATATTAAACAAAAGTCTGGATCTAGATTGATCATTAGCAATTTATTTGATGACTTAATTGAAGGTGAATCTATAGCTATTAACGGTGTATGCCTTACGTTATTACAAGATAATAATTCACAATTAGCATTTGATGTATCACCAGAAACCCTTAATATAACGACTTTAGGTGAACTTTCTGTAGAAGATTATGTTAATATTGAGCGCGCTATGTCGGCAACATCTCGTTTTGGTGGTCATTATGTAAGTGGCCATGTTGATACCAAAGCGAAGATGCAAAAAATTAACGCAATAGATGATTATTTAGAAATTACTATTGGTGAATTTTTAATTGAAGCTAAAAATTATCTTTTGCCTAAAGGTAGTATTACGCTAAATGGGGTAAGTTTAACAATTAATGAAGTAGTTGATGATTGTATTAAAATTATGCTTGTCCCTCATACTTTAGATGTAACTACATTTAAATCTATTAAAGAAGGTGAGTGGCTTAATGTTGAATTTGATTATTTAACGAGAATTGTAGCGCACCAAGTAGCATATGCTTTAGGAAATGTTAAAGCATGAGGATATAAGTGAATCAATTATGTTGAGGTTATAAAATGAAGGATCCGTTCGCGAATATTGAGCAAGCTATTATTGAACTAAAAGCAGGTCGAATGATCATTTTAGTTGATGATGAAGATCGCGAGAATGAAGGTGATCTAGTAGTTGCTGCAGAGCACGCCACAGGTAATGCGATTAATTTCATGTCACGCTTTGGTTGTGGTTTAGTTTGTTTATCAATGGAAGATAGTTTGATTGATAAATTAGGCTTACCTATGATGGTAAGCTCTAATCGTTCACCATATGGTACTGCTTTTACAGTTTCTATTGAGTCTGCAACTGGAGTATCAACCGGGATTTCAGCATCTGATCGTGCGCGTACTGTAGCTGTTGCAATTGATCCCTCAACAGGTCCTAAAGATATTATTTCACCAGGACATATTTTTCCTCTAAGGGCTTTAAAAGGTGGTGTTTTAAAGCGAGCAGGACAAACTGAGGGCAGTGTAGATTTAGTGAAATTTGCAGGACTAACTCCCGCTGCTGTTATTTGTGAAATAATAAACGAAGATGGCACCATGAGTCGTCGTGATGAATTAGCTAAATTTTCCAAAAAACACCATATTCCAATGGTTACTATAAAAGCTCTTATTGAATACAGAATAAAACATGAAAATCTTGTAGCAGATATAGCAACTTCAAGGATCCCATTAAATGGGTTAGGTGATTTCACCATGACTGTTTTTAGTAACGAGATTGATACAGCTGAACATTTTATCTTGGTTAAGAAGCCATTATTTGCGAATCAAGTTCCAATAGTGCGAATTCACTCTGAATGCATTACGGGTGATGTATTTGGATCATGTAAATGTGATTGTGGTTCTCAATTGCAGCAATCAATGGCTTTAATCGCTAAAGAGGGCGGGGTTCTTATTTATCTTCGTCAAGAAGGGCGTGGTATTGGTTTGGCTAATAAGTTAAAGGCTTATGCCTTACAAGAAGAAGGTTATGATACAGTTGAAGCTAATATTAAGCTTGGTCTTCCAGTCGATAATCGTGATTATGCTGTTGCTTTTCAAATTTTAAAACATTTAGGAATGGATGTAATTAGATTAATAACCAATAATCCTAATAAGGTTAAATCGATTACAGATTATGGAATAAATGTCAGTGAACGTATCTCTTTGACCATTGAGCCAACTGAAGAAAATTTATCTTACTTAAAGACCAAAAAAGATAAACTTGGACATATTTTAGCATTAGATCGGGAATAAATATGAAACACATTAAAGCAAATTCTTTAGAAATTAATGAGTCTTTTTCTGTTGCTATAATCGTTAGTCTTTTTAACCGTAAAATTACAGAAGAGTTGCAAAACGGAGCTATTGCTCGCCTAAAAGAGCATCGTCTTACAGAAATTACTTTAATTGAAGTTCCGGGAGCTGTTGAAATCCCATTAATTGCAAAAAAATTAGCAGCTAAAGGAAGTTATAATGCGATTATTGCATTAGGCGCCGTTATTCGTGGTGAAACCAGCCATTATGATTATGTTTGTCAGCAAGTAAGTGATGGTTGTCTATCTGTAGGTCTTGAATTTAATGTTCCTGTGATTTTTGGTATTTTAACTACTGAAAATGAAGAGCAAGCATGGGATAGATTAGGTGGCAAGCATGGCCATAAAGGAATTGAGGCAGCCGAATGTGCTTTATCAATGCATTCGATTTCACAGCAAATATAAATTTGTAAATTCTATGTAATATAAATGTAATATAATTAGGTTATCTAGTTTTTTCTTGATAAAATGATCACCCGTTTACTTGCACTATTTAATTAATCCGCTTGTAATGCGGCCTAGCATCTAACGGGGTTATCTATGACTAATTATATTTTCATCACAGGTGGTGTGGTGTCTTCACTTGGCAAAGGTATTGCCTCAGCATCTTTAGCCGCTATTCTTGAAGCGCGCGGGCTTAAAGTCACTCTTATTAAACTTGATCCTTATATTAATGTTGATCCTGGAACTATGAGTCCTTTTCAGCATGGTGAAGTATTTGTTACTGATGATGGCGCAGAAACTGATCTCGATCTTGGCCATTATGAACGTTTCGTAAGAACTACTATGACTAAACTTAATAATTTTACTTCAGGTAAAATATATGAAAATGTCATTAAGAAAGAGCGACGCGGTGATTATTTGGGTGGTACTGTCCAAGTTATTCCGCATATTACTAATGAAATTAAGCGTTGTATAAAATTAGGTGCTGAAAATTATGATGTAGCCATGATTGAGATTGGCGGCACAGTAGGGGACATTGAGTCTCTCCCTTTTCTTGAGGCTATAAGGCAAATGAGAATGGAGTTAGGTCATCAACGAACCTTATTCATCCATTTAACTTTAGTACCATTTATTGCAACTTCAGGTGAAACAAAAACAAAACCAACGCAACATTCCGTAAAGGAACTTCGCTCCATTGGTATCCAGCCTGATATTTTAATTTGTCGTTCAGAAAAATCATTATCAATTCATGATCGTGAAAAAATAGCATTATTTACTAATGTGGATAAAGAGGGTGTTATTTCATTAGAAGATGCTAAGTCTATTTATAAAATACCAATTATTTTGCATGAGCAAGGTTTAGATGAAATAGTTATAAAGAAATTAGGTTTAGAGCTAAAGCCTGCTGATTTATCTCAGTGGCAAAAAGTGGTTGATGAGCAAGCTAAGCAAACCATGACAGTTAAAATAGCTATGGTTGGTAAATATACTGAGTTTAATGATGCTTATAAATCTATTAATGAGGCCTTAACTCATGCAGGAATTCATACGGGAACTCGAGTAGAAATAATGTATGTAGATGCTGAGTCAATTGAAAAGCATGGGGTATCATTACTTGAGTCTGCTGATGCATTACTTATACCTGGTGGCTTTGGTGAACGTGGCATTGAAGGAAAAATAAAATCTATCCAATATGCACGTGAATCTAAAATACCATTTTTAGGAATATGCTTAGGTTTACAAACCGCAGTTATTGAATTCGCTCGTAATGTAGTAGGATTAAAATCAGCTAACTCTACCGAATTTGATAAGAAAACACCTTATCCCGTAATTGCTTTAATATCTGAGTGGATGTCAGAAGATGGCAGTATAAATCTACGAGATGAAAATTCTAATCTTGGTGGAACTATGCGTTTAGGATCCCAGCCTTGTAATCTTGTAGAAGATTCTTTAGCGATAAGTGTTTATAAAGAACCACAAATATTAGAAAGACATAGACACCGTTATGAAGTAAATAATAATTTTGTTGAAGAATTAGTTAATAATGGTTTAGTTATTTCTGGGCGCTCTGGTGACAATAGTTTGGTGGAAATGATCGAGCTAGTTGAGCATCCTTGGTTTTTAGCTTGTCAATTTCACCCGGAGTTCAAATCAACTCCAAGAGATGGACATCCATTATTTAAATCTTTTGTATTGGCATCACGAGAATATCATCAAAAAAAGGTTGAAAAATGAAATTATGTGGCTTTGAAATTGGTCAAAAATCACCGATATTTTTAATAGCAGGACCTTGTGTTATTGAGTCTCTAGAGTTGGCTTTAGAAACAGCAGGATATCTTAAAGAACTTTGCGATGAGCTTTCAATTTCATTCATTTATAAGTCGTCATTTGATAAAGCTAACCGCACTTCAATTAATAGTTTTCGTGGCCCTGGCATTGAAGCTGGGTTAAAAATCCTTGAAAAGGTTAAAAAGCAAATTGGGGTGCCGGTTCTTACTGATGTGCATGAGGATACGCCGTTGGAAGAGGTGGCTTCAGTAGTTGATGTCTTACAAACACCCGCTTTTTTATGTAGGCAGACCAATTTTATTCAGCGGGTAACAAGCCTTAAGAAGCCCGTTAATATTAAAAAAGGGCAATTTCTAGCGCCATGGGAAATGAAGCATGTAGTTGCTAAAGCAAAGGCATCTGGCAATGAAGATATTATGGTTTGTGAGCGTGGAGTTAGCTTTGGGTATAATAATCTTGTTTCAGATATGCGTTCTTTGAAAATTATGCGAGAAACAAACTGCCCTGTAGTTTATGATGCAACTCATTCAGTACAATTACCTGGCGGTAATGATGGCGTTTCAGGTGGGCAACGTGAGTTTATACCTATACTTGCAAGAGCTGCAGTTGCTGCTGGTATTTCAGGAATTTTTATGGAAACTCATCCAAATCCAGATAAAGCATTATCTGATGGTCCTAATAGCTGGCCATTAGCTAAAATGAAGATCTTATTAGAGGATTTGAAAGCGATTGATGCATTAGTTAAAGCAACTGGTGAGCTATATTAATGATGATTAATAAGCTCACTAGTTTTTATAATTTGGCGGAGAGACAGGGATTCGAACCCTGGGAAGGTTGCCCTTCAACGGTTTTCAAGACCGCCGCATTCGACCGCTCTGCCACCTCTCCATGGCGGAATATATATGAATGGTTTCTCGGTTGCAACAACTTTTTAAAGTTTTTTATTTAAGGGTCTTTATATGAAACAAATTAAATTATTATTGATAGTCATTGTGGTTATTTATTTATCTTCTTGTAATAAATGGTGGGCAAAAGAAGATGATGATGTTGCTGATCTTGCCCCTTATAAAGGCATGAGTGCTAGTCAGATTTATAATGATGCTAAAAAATCTATGGCTAAAGAAAAGTATTCCGAGGCAATTAAGCGTTTAGAGGCATTAGAGACTTTATATCCATTTAATGATTATGCAGAACAAGCTGAATTAGAGTTGATATATGCATATTATGAGAAAGGTGATTATGCCTCTACTGCAGCAACTGCCGAACGATTTAGTCATCTTTATCCTCGTGCTAAACGTGTCGATTATGCTTATTACATGAAAGGATTAGCAAATTTTCAACAAAACCGCGGTACATTGGCTAATATTTTACCTTTAGATGAATCATGGCGTGATCCGGGTACTCAATCGCAGGCATATTCAGATTTTGCAACGTTGGTGCAGAAATTCCCTGACAGTCGTTATAAACCGAATGCTTTACAGCGTATGATTTACTTGAGAAATCTTTTCGCACAACGTGAGTTAAATACAGCTAATTATTATTTTGAACGTAAAATGTATGTTGCTGCAGTTGAGCGAGCCAACTTTTTAATTAAAACATATCCACAGGCATCATCTGCAAAACCCGCCCTTGCTTTGGTTTATCACGCAAATTTAGAATTAGGATTAACAAAAGCTGCGAATGATGCATTAGTGGTATATCAAGCTACTTATCATTCTAATCCTAAGCCCATTAAGTTTTAAATTTAAGATAAATATCTTAAAAACCTTGATTACGCTACGCTGCATCAAGGCTACAACTACTGTTTAAAAGTAGCCTTGATTACGCTACGCTGCATCAAGGCTACAACTACTGTTTAAAAGTAGCCTTGATGCAGCGTAGCGTAATCAAGGTTTATTTAGGAAATAATATGAAGGCAGCTGTATATTTGCAAAAGGGAAAACAGGGGACTGTTGAGCGTGGTCATCCTTGGATTTTTCCTAAATCAATTTTACGACAAAATGCAACCATAACTGGTGAATTGGTTGAGGTTTTTTCTATTGATAATAAGCTGTTAGGGGTTGGTGTTTATAATGAACATTCACTTTATCGTGTCAGAATGTTG
>CAMDMN010000072.1 GCA_945901965.1 Legionella genomosp. 1
CGGCACTATTTTACCGCCATCAATAACCCTTACTTTTATTGGCAAATCAAGTGCATTAGACAATGCTGCAATAGAACTTTCATTTATCCAAGTTCCAGATTTTCGCATAACAGCAGGGGTCATCCCCGTCTCATTATGATCATCGATAAAAGCACCACGATAACGCTCAGGATGAGCACAAAGCTCGGTAACCGCGATTTGTCGAAGAGTATGTGCTAAGGCCTTGATCAATTCAGGCATACGCAGATTATGAATTAATTCTTCCATACGATTAGTAGGAGTTACTAAAGATTTACTTTCACCTTTATGTGATAGAAAATATTCAAAATGCTTAGCCAAAACTTTATTAAGAGCATCTCCCGTCTTAATCCGTGGATGTTGTAAAAAATTATCAATTAAGCCCGCAGCAATTGCCCGAAATCCACAATCCCCATTTCCACCCACATCAATAATAGTTGGTAATTTCTTATGGCTAAGATCAGTCAACTGGTTACTGTTGTTAAAAAACCCACGTGGTCTAGGTGGCATGAAATTCTCCGGATTAATACAATAATTATATTTTAAATCAGAATATATTAAGGCAATATTAAGATTATATCTAAATTTTAAAAATAGTATATATAATTGGCTTATTGAAAAAAAAAGGATATTACCATTATCGCACTGATCTTATTACTAATAACTCCAATACCTCTAGTGTATTTATACCTTAGATTGAAAAAAAAATTAGCCATTAGAAAATGGTATGCTGACTTAAATTTAATAAATCACCAAAGAAATTTTAATAAGCTTTATGAAAATGTAAACGGCTTTACCTTATCGCGCCAAGCAAGGGCTCATAATGACGCTATGGAGTACACCTATGGTGAAATTGATTTTATTTCATTTATTGCTATCTTAAGCCTTGCTAACCCTAATGAAAAAACTAAATTCTATGATTTAGGAAGTGGAACAGGAAAAGCCGTATTAGCAACTGCTATGGTATTTAATGTAGATAAGAGCTCTGGCATTGAGCTATTTAGTCTATTACACAATGCCTCATTAAAAATAAAACAGGATTTAGCACGTTTACCTGAATATAATGAAAAGGTAACAAAAATTAATTTTATTAATGATAACTTCTTAAATGCAGATTTTAACGATGCAACTATTATTTTTATTAATGCAACTGCTCTTTTCGGTGAAAGCTTAAATATACTAACCAATCGCTTAGGTCAATTAAAGCCTGGGACAATTATAATAACCACTTCTAAAAAAATTAAAAAATCTAACTTTAAAATCATCAAAACTGCTCCTATGCAAATGAGTTGGGGAGTAGTTTATGCGTATATCCATGTAATTAGTTCTGAGTAGCCTCGACCT
This sequence comes from Legionella genomosp. 1, assembly GCA_945901965.1. Classification (GTDB taxonomy): domain Bacteria; phylum Pseudomonadota; class Gammaproteobacteria; order Legionellales; family Legionellaceae; genus CAMDMN01. The sequence goes on from CAMDMN010000072.1 coordinate 1,363, forward strand.
TTTGGGTAAAACATCAGAAAAAACGTACGTCATCCCGAGTACAACGAGGGATCTCCGAAATTGGTACCGTGATACGTCAGGAGATCCCTCGTTGTACTCGGGATGACGTGCCTATATAGATAATGTACGTCTTTGGGAGTTAATATAATTAAAATATAAGTTTGGTATTGAATCAAATTGGAATTATCTTACCCGAATATCATTGAATATTTTTTTTTCATGTCTATACTAATATATATTGGGTTAAAATATATAACAACAGAGTTGCTTTTTTGAGTAATTGTAGGTCAAAATAGGATCTAATAATTGGTGATATAACCCGCATACGCGGCTAACCGAGGTGAGTATGATTAAATCCGAACTCATTGCAAAACTTGCGGCAAAAATGACAAACTTGCCAGAGAAACAAGTAGCAGATAGCATTAACCACATTCTTAATATAATGAGTAATGAGCTTATTAGTGGTAAACGTATAGAAATACGAGGCTTTGGCAGCTTCTCTCTCCATTATCGCCCGCCACGAAATGCCCACAACCCCAAAACCGGCGAAAAAGTGATAACTGAAGGCAAATATAGCCCTCATTTTAAGCCAGGAAAGGAATTGCGTGAAAGAGTTGATGCATCAAAGAAAGTAAAGCCAATAGTAAACGAAGATTAACCATATTTCAGCGTCATTGCGAGGTACGAAGCAATCCAGCGTCCTTTAAGGTAACTGGATTGCTTCGTCGCACGGCTCCTCGCAAAGACGGAAATTTAAATTATTAAGTGCAAGGTAACGTTACACCAGTCTGACCTTGATATTTACCCTCTCTATCCTTATAAGAAACTGCGCAAACTTCATCTGCTTCTAAAAATATTACTTGAGCCACACCTTCATTAGCATATATTTTAGCTGGAAGTGGAGTTGTATTGGAGAATTCTAAGGTTACATGCCCTTCCCACTCAGGCTCTAAAGGCGTAACGTTTACAATAATACCGCAGCGAGCATAAGTAGATTTACCAAGACAAATAGTCAAGACATTACGCGGAATACGAAAATACTCAACTGTACGCGCTAATGCAAATGAATTTGGTGGAATAATACAAACATCAGACTTAACATCCACAAAACTATTAGCGTCAAATGCCTTAGGATCAACTATAGCTGAATTAATATTAGTAAAGATCTTAAATTCATTAGAGCAGCGAACATCATAACCATAGCTTGAAACACCATAAGAAATTATACGCCCAGATTCATTTTCGCGCTTTTGTCCGCGTTGAAAAGGCGATATCATCCCGTGCTCTAGGGACATTTTTTCTATCCACTTATCTGATTTTATTGCCATTTATATTTCCTTAAATGAATTTTAAAATATAGGTTAGGCCTTGGCCCAACCTACAATTTACATGCTTAGAAGTATACACCTATTTGCAACAGTAACGTATCAGCAGATCCACCCGGGCCTATTGTATTTAAATTAGTAACTCCCGCCGGGGAGGCTCCATTAGCATATTGATATTTATTATAATTAATATCATGACGATATTCTAAACTTTCTATTGTATCTTTCCAAATAGAAATATTAAATACACCGGCATAACGCTGCTGCGGTAAATTTAACGCTAATGCTTCTCTGGTCCATTGATAGCCTAAGCTAAATGTTGAAGGTTTGTTAAATGCGAAAAAAGTAATGCCCGCTTCCAATTGCCCTGATTGCGGCATTGCACCTCGACCATTATAACTTAACTCATTAATGCCGAAACGTTTTGTAGTAGTTAACCATTCCGCGGTAATATTAATTCTGTCAAATGACATCGTAAGATGGGCGTCAAATGCAGGGATCTTAGAAACCAACTCAGAGCCATTAGTGAAAGAACCAAAACCACCGAAGGTAGTATTAGGTACTGCTCCTGTAAACTGCATACCACCAGCATCATCAATAGCATTGATAAAACTTACGCCAATCTCAGTTGAAGTATTGTCAGTATCAATTATATAACCTAAATTAGCACCACCAGCAGCACGGCTATTTAAAACAGTATCAGTTCTATACCCATAAATAGCAGCAAATGGTCCTGAATCTTGCTGTGATTTGTAACCTAAAATAAATGGGCGTGCCTTAGTACGCGACATAATCATTGTTAATGGGGCAGATACCATGGATGTTGAAAAACGACCAAATGGAACGAATATTTGTCCGCCAGTAAAATAAAACGGACTTTTATCAAGATTACCAATGTTAACAAAACCCATATTTAATTCAACAATTGAGTTAGCAACTCGCTGCCCGCCAATATCAGGCGGTGAAGCATCATACGCAAAAGCCATATAAGCTTCTACAGTATCATTAAGAACCCCGGCTAAATCTAACTCACCAGATCCTAAAGTTATATCACCCACTCGTGTAGACTCAAAGAGATTACCAATTGCAGCACTAGGCACTACCTTACCACTGAGTGCTAAAATTGGTTTCTGCGGAGCTTGATATCCCATAGATTCATATGCACGATATAAACGTCGACGTTGCTGCATTAAGCGAATATCACGGTTAATAGATGAAATATTAACTATATAATCCGAACCATCAAATGCAGGACGGCTACCTAAGAATGGTGAAGTTACTACAGGAGTCCCAGCAATATAAGTAACAACGCGCTCATCTGCAACTAATGCTGTAGGATAAAAATCTAATGATTCTGGATCAACGTCAGGTCGATGGACAGTAATTTGGCTTTTGTGATAGCCAAGATTAGCAGATTCAGATTGAGGTAAATTTTGAATATCATTTTTTACATTGCCATTGGCATCAATGTGGTTAGATGGTTTTTTAGTAACTTTAAGTTTTTCTTCTTTAGGTTCTGGTACTTCATATGATGATACTTCTTGCGTTTGTTCATCAGGTATTTGTACTGTAGGTTTCGCAATTTTGGATTTAATAACCTTAGTCTTATGGGCTTTAGGTTTATCTTGAGATTTATTATTAGATTGAACGACAAGTGCTGTTTGCAAATGATTTAACTGTTCTTGTAGTTTTATGGTTTGCTCTTGTAGCCGTTTTACTTCCTCGCGCAAACCTTCATTATTATCAGCTAGAGCTATAACAGGAAAACTACAACAAATTAAACATATTAAAATAAATCTGTACTTCATGGAACTTGCCGCCCCTGGCTATTGTTATTTGCGGGGTATTATAGTGGGGAGTTATGGTTATTACTATATATAATTGGTTAATTATGAGTTATTTTTTGATAAGTAGTTTATTTATTTGTTTGTGAATCTTGGGAAGTATTTTTGAGTAACTAAAAAAATATGTGCCACTTGTTAGAAAACCTTGATTACGCTTTGCTGCATCAAGGCTACATACTACATACTACAGTTTAAAATCTACAGTCTTGAAACTAATATCTTACAAATAAAAAAACCCATCAGTTGCCTGATGGGTTTTTAATGGTTCTTTTACGGTAGTAATTAAACTACGTTGCCAACCCATTTCAAACCGAAGAGTAGACCTTGTACTCCGAAGTTTGTTGTTTGACCGAAAGGAGCACCAGTAGTACCTAAAGCAGCTGCGCCTTGAGTTTCAAATGCTAATGCATTGAAATAATTTACCCACATCCAGCCTACATCTAAGCTTAAGTCACCTTGTGCCATAGCATAAGTGTATGTAAGACCTAATTTAGCTTCAAGATCAGGAACTATTTGTGTGCTAGAACCAGTGAAGTTTTGAGCAACATTAGTACCAACTGGTGATGAGTTAACTGCACTTTGTGCAAACTTTTGTGTGCCGACTAAAAGAGCAGACGCAGCATTTGCATACATGCCAAGGCCATTACCCCAACCATAAGCAAAATCAGCACCTACACGTGGACCAAAGCCATTGTATTTTAATGATGAGCTTTGAACTTCATATGCAGTAGTTGTAGAATTACGTACAGCTGAATTCAAGCTTGGGTTGATGTAAGAGTACTGAACACCACCATGGAAACGAATATTTTCCATCTCGCCGAAATGAGCCAATTGACCGAACTCTAAATTAACAGCATCCCACTTAGTTTTAAGTTGACCAACTGCTTGATTAGGAGCAACTGCAAAAGGAGTGCCAACAGCAGGTGCAGTACTTAAGTATGTACCAGTGAAAGCATCTGAGCGGTTATTAGTAGTACCTAAATGATACCAGTTAAGGTTCAAGTCATTACCAGTTCTAAAATGATAAGAACCTTCTAATTTAAATCCCCAACCCCAATTACCTGCATTATTAACATTGTCAACATTCAGAGTGGTAGTTGGTGCTGCCACAGTTGAAGTTTGAATTGCGCCAAGACCAAATTGGCCAAGACCATTATAGCTAGGTTTCAAATATAGAGCTTGTGCACCGAAGTCCCAAGCTGTGCTTTCGCATGGTACTGTTACAGCTCCTGGAGTGCAAACTGGACCCATTGTGCCCGCGAATACTGCGCTACTACCAAATGCAAGAACAGCTATTGCCGTTTTTTTAAGATTTAACATATTTATCTCCACTTTTTATTATTAAATTTCCGTTTTATCGTCAAGCCACAACTTTGTATGTACCGCAGTACGCCATCATCGCTCTAATACGAAAACGTACATGAGATGATTATCTAACCTCATTTTGCTGTTGTCAACACCAATATTGCAAATTAATTATTATTTATGTGAATCAATGCGTTATAAATCATAATTCAAGTAAATATAACAATTAAGTTACACACTATGATGCTATTTGAATCATACTTAAATTATTGTGTGATTCGCATGTGATAAAATTTACATTGTTTTATATTTTGTTGTCAAGGATTAAGAATTTTTATTATTCCTATGGTATTCTTATCTTATATATCTTCAATTTTGGCTTTAAGCTATGCGTTCGCTCCAAATCACGCGTCCTGATGATTTTCATGTGCATTTACGTGATCTTGATTTACTTAATGACACGGTTAATGCTAGTGCTAAACATTTTGCTCGCGCTTTAGTTATGCCTAATTTGCAGCCAGCACTTACAACTATTGACTTGGTTTTAGCCTATCGTGAGCGAATCCTTGCGCAGCTTAAATCTAACTCTTCTTTTGCACCATATATGACGCTTTATCTTAATGAAAGCGTGCTGAAAGAGGAATTGGCCGCTATTAAACATCATGCTTATATATTGGGAGCTAAACTATATCCACAAGGAGCCACCACTAATTCAGCTGCTGGTGCTAAGTCAATTTCTGCTCTTTATCCTTTATTTGAGATTATGCAGGATAATGATCTTGTCCTCCAAATTCATGGTGAAGTTACTCATAGTGATATATTTGAACGTGAAGCTTTATTTATTAAAGAAGAGCTTAAGCCCTTGATTGAAAATTTCCCTAAGCTTCGGGTGGTTTTAGAACATATATCAACTAAAGTAGCGGTTGATTTTATTAGCGACTCATCTAAATTAATTGCGGCGACCATTACTCCGCATCATCTGCTATTTAATCGTAATCATATGTTAGCTCAAGGGATAAAGCCGCATTATTATTGTCTTCCGATTTTAAAAGATGAATCTAATCAAAAAGCTTTATTAAAAGCCGCGACTTCTGGTAATTCTAAGTTTTTTGGCGGCACAGATAGCGCGCCCCACTCGCAAAATACAAAAGAAACTAGTTGTGGGTGCGCTGGTATTTATTCAGCACCATTCGCGGTAGCTATGTATGCTGAAGCCTTTGATTCCATGGGTAAACTTGGTGCACTAGATGATTTTTTAGGTAAATTTGGTGCTGTGTTTTATAATTTGCCAATTAATACGGATAAAATTGAGCTTATCGAGCGCGCGCAAGTCATTCCTAATTCTATGACCTTTGGTAATGCTTTAGTAATTCCAGCAGCCGCAGGTAGCACTCTTAAATGGAGCGTTAATGAGTCCGTCTAGTAAAATACATCCTTCGAATATGAAACAGCGATTTCGTGGGTTTTTACCTGTTGTGGTTGATATAGAAACCTCAGGGGTTGAGCCGCATAAAAATGCGCTTTTAGAAATGTGTATAGTATTAATTAAAATTAATGAGGATGGTTCTTTTGTTAGATCCGAATCACATTTTGAGCATATTTTGCCATTTGAAGATGCTCTATTAGATGAAAAATCTTTAGCCTTTAATCAAATTGATCCATACCAGCCTCTTCGTTTTGCAGTAGATGAAAAATTAGCCCTGGAAAATCTTTTCGCCCCCATTAATAAGGCATTAAAAGAGTCTAAGTGCCAACGTGCGGTATTAGTAGGTCATAATGCTTGGTTTGATTTGTTGTTTTTAAAAGAAGCCGTTAAAAGAACTGGGGTTAAGTCGCCTTTTCATGCTTTTACTTGCTTTGATACGGCAACATTGGGTGGATTTATATATGGGCAGACTGTGTTAGCGAAGGCAGTACTTGCGGCAAAGCTTCCCTTTGATGTTAATGAAGCGCATTCGGCGATTTATGATGCAGAGAAGACTGCGGATTTGTTTTGTGTGATGTTGAATAGATGGCGGGATGCGGAGAGGGCTTTGGTTGGTTCTTGTTTAGGTTGAAACCTTGATTACGCTGCGCTGCATCAAGGCTACATTTTCTACATTTTGAGCTAACGTAGCCTGGTTGCTTGCAACCGGGGTTCCAATTAGTTCTAATAAGGTAAATCCTGGTTGCAAGCAACCAGGGTACACTAACTTGGCCAAACCTACATAGAAATTATAATGTTTCTGAGTGGGCTGATAAGTATTCGGCTACACCTTTAATTGATGCCTTCATGCCGGCTTTACCTTTTTGCCAGCCTGCAGGGCAAACTTCGCCGTTTTCTTCGAAAAATTGTACGGCGTCTATAAGTCTGATTAATTCATCGACGTTTCTGCCGATAGGCAAGTCATTAACCATTTGTGATCGCACAACACCATTTTTATCAATGACGAAAGCTGCGCGAAATGCAACGCCGGCTACAGGGTGCTCAATACCATAAGATTGGCAAATTGCATGGGTCATATCAGCTACCATGGTAAAATTCACATGACCAATACCACCATCTTTAACTGAAGTGTTACGATAAGCATTATGAGTAAAATGTGAGTCAATAGATACTGAAATAACCTCAACTCCACGGCTCTTAAAATCCTCTATACGATGATCTAGAGCGATTAATTCTGATGGACAAACAAAAGTAAAATCAAGAGGATAGAAAAATACTAAACCATATTTACCTTGCAAGCTTTCATGTAAATTAAATTTATCAACAATCTCGCCATTGCCTAATACAGCAGGGGCTGTAAAATCTGGGGCCTTGCGCCCAACTAATACACTCATTTTATCTCCGTTTTTAAATTAAATATTTATGCAGCTGTTGCTTCACGCAACAAAAGCTCTAATTCGCCTTGCTCATACATTTCAGCAATAATGTCAGATCCACCCACTAATTCGCCCTTAACATATAATTGAGGGAAGGTAGGCCAATCAGCATATTGTGGTAACGTTTGTCTAATATCTGGATTTGCCAAAATATCTACATACGCGAAATCAACTCCACAAGCATCTATACACTGCACCGCCCGTGCTGAAAAACCACAGAGTGGGTTTTTAGGGTTTCCTTTCATATATAAAAGAACGGGATTATCAGAAATTTGTTTTTTAATCTTATCTAAAGTTTCCACTTTTGCACCTATACGTCAAATCTAAGTTCCGATTATGGCGAAAACACCACAACTACGCAACCATTATACCATGTATTTTTATACAAAATGTACCAATTTATTGCTTGGGGTGGATTTTTTTAAGGTTTTTGCGCTTGAACTTTGATGCGGCTTTGCGAGTAGCCAAGCCCCTTGTGGGGCAAGCGGCACGTTATCCCGAGTACAACGAGGGATCTCCGAAATTGGTACCGTG
>CAMDMN010000073.1 GCA_945901965.1 Legionella genomosp. 1
TTAGACTTTGCGTAAAAATATCATGTCTATGTTTCATACTACCCTCAAATTAACAATCTAAACAAACACATTGGTGTAAATTTCAAAGCAATGAGCTAATTATTTTCATTAAAAAATATGGTGAGTGTAATGCTCTATTATTAAGGTAATATTAAATTAATATTTTAATTCGAATGTGTAGATAATTACTCTATGTCTTTAATTTATAAACCTTGATTACGCTTTGCTGCATTCATATCATTACCCACAAGTCTGGTGGAATCCGAGCCACGACCGTTAGGGAGTGTGGTTCTTAAGATCTCCACTCCCTAACGGTCGTGGCTCGGATTCCGCTCACTTGCCAAGATAAAATTAACTTGTGGGGAACGCTATGGCTCCATCAAGGCTACAAATACTAGCTAATGATATGAGCTCGCTAGGTAGGCTTTGCGGCTTTTATTTTGAAACAACATAAATCACATTGCTCCTATTGAAATCACAGTCATGCTTGATATACTAGCACCTACATAATTAAAACAATTTGGACAGGAAAAATGTCGCATTGTAAAAATTTTACCGAAGGCATTCAACAAATTAATTTTTCAGAAGAAATAGCCTTAGAAATCAAACATGTTTTGTTTAAAAGTGCTTTAGAGGCGCTAGAAACTGAAGGCAGGATAATACAAGAAAAATTAGATGGGTTAGCCAATGAAGACGAGGATCTTACTCAATTAAAAGCCTACAAGTCAAAACAACAAGAGAATTTGGCAGCCATTACGGCGCAAAATACATTAATCACAACTGAAATTAGCAGACTTGGCATCGATAAAAAAGAAGATCTAGTCATAGATGAAAAATTTATTAGATATCTTGCTGATAAATTCAGCAACGTTCTTCATTTAGCAAAAATACTCTCTGATGCGCCTCCAGCTATTAAAAATTTGCAAACAAAATTATATGTTGAGGTTTTATATAAATTAGATAAAAAAGATCAAGAGATACAATTACAAACACTAACATCCAATAATATTCAAGACATGCTAGAACAAGCAATCATTACCTTTAATCATTCTGATGATGATACTTTGCGTACCAAATGCCAACAACTAGTGCAAATGGGTTTATTTGAACTTATACATCGCGATTGCTCTAAAGTCGAAAAAACAGACAATTTAACAGCAGATAATTATACTTATCAGTCATTTCTGATTTCTTTAACTACAAAATTAATTGATGTAGGTAATTCCAGAATCCTTGATAATTTTAGCGAATACCAAAACAGAAGTGGCGAAAATATAAGTCTGATACTTTCTAACGTTGCAGATAAATTAAATATTAGTTCAGATGATGATTGGTCTAGTAAAGAGAAAATAGACACAGCCATCTACCAGCGATCTCTATTTCATAAACTACGATTTGGTCAAGAAGATCGTCGTGAATACGTCGAACAACTTAAAGAAAATTTAGAACGCGATTTATTTTGGGCAAGAAATATCCGCGACATTGAACTTTTTACTGAAAATCCTGCTGTAGACCTGCAGTTTAGCAAGTTCGCTCTGCGTCACTACCTTAAAGGAACTCATCCCTTTAAAATAGAAGCAGATCAAAAAACCATGAAAATAATAGGCGAAGAGCTAACATCTACAAAACAAAAGTTAGAAGAAGCACTACTAAAGGTCAAAAATTTAAGAAAGCCAAGGAGAAAACCAGAACTATTCCCATCAGGCAATTCACTTAGCCCATTATCTAAAGATCAAATGGATTTAGCCAAAGCTACCATTAAATCGAAACTAGATGAAGTAGCCAAAAATCCCGTTATTAATATTGGCGACGATGGAAAAATAACTATAGAGCTCTTTTATTTTGATATAGACAAGATGAATGTTGATGCTATCCTTAGTAGAATTCTTGGCAGTGGTGGCTTTGGCCTCAGACCAGAAACAATGGTTCAACGAATTTTTACTATTTCAGAGGTTCCTGAAAATATACATAGCCATAAATTTTCAGGTTATTCACTGGCAGAAATTAAGCAACAAATCGGTCAATTAGATTTATCAGCCCCACACAGTCTAGCTTATCAAACAGCCTTGACTAAAGTAAGCGTTAAAATTAAAGAAAGGATCCCTACAGAGATTAGTCAATTGAATTTGAGCGATATTGATGAATTATTATTGCGTAAGGCATTGGAATTATTTATTTTTTATCGCAATCAACCACCAGCGCCAGCTAATTTATTACCCATATTTGAAAATCTAAGTACTAACAATTATAACGAAGTCCTAAAAAATGACCAATTAGAATCGATAGTAGATGCGGCCTTTTTAGAAATTGCTGGGCTTGAAGAAGCGGCTGTTGTAACCGAAAACCTTTCAACTATCGCAAAAGCTAAAATTATCACCAAATCCAGTAGTGATCGTATCGAAAAATTAAGTGAGCTAGAAGCTGCATTTGCAACACCTCATGATTCAGAAACAACAGCAATAAAAATTACCGATATTTTCTTAATAGAATATTTGGCGATGAAAAAAAGTTTAAATTTAAATGCCGCTGATGAACGCCAAATTGTGCGTGATATTACTTTGATGGCTGAGGAGTTTAACTGGTTGTTAACAAGAACAGTTGCGGGTCTTCCAGTATTATCTGAAGCAGAAGAGCTAACCTATTTTTCAGCCATTCAACAAATCGCTGAAGCAATCAAACCGCTTACAATTAATAATGTTCAATTCAAGATCCCACACAACTTATCAACTGGCGCTCGAACCATAAAGGTTATTGCTTTAGATGGTCAGGAACATAATATTTCAATCGTGTTAAATACACCAGTTCGATATTCATTATTAAAACCACAAGGAAATTGTGATTTTGTCTTTTCTTTTGGCGGTAGTCGTGGCGTTATCTCACCTTTTGCAGGATTTAATGAAGCATATGCTTCTCCTGGTATGCAGAAAAAACGCATGTTTACGCATATGAGGCTCGTAGGCGTTGGACAATATGGTTCGGTCATTGAAGTAGAAGAGTTATTATCCGGATTAAATCGAATCATTAAAAAGGGTTATGTTTCAAAAGAAGAAGCCACTTTTACTGAAATGGCTCAAATGAATTTAAAATTACGCCCATTAATATCACGCAACGATCCATTTTATCGCATCGAATATGATGTTCTACAGGCTTTAACAAATGCCGCTGAAAAAAGCCAAAAAACTCAGCATAATCTCACACATTATTGGTTAGAAGATGACAAAGAAAGAGTCGCGGGTATCCTATATAAAAAAGATGGTAGACCACAGCAATATCGAATTTTATCAGAACGCGCGAAAGGTGTTACTTTTGCTGATGCCGCTAATCGTCGATTAAACCGCCACGCAAAATCTGATCATTCTTACCATGATCCAAGTATAGAATCTACAAATTCAGATCTACATGAAATGCTTGCGTTATCTCAGGATCTTGTTGATAAAGCACGAGAATTTCAAGAGCTAGGCTTCGCTCACAACGATATTAAACCTGAGAATTTTCGTTATAAGCGAAGAATGAATGGAACGTATGAAATTAAATTCATTGATTGGGCAACTGGTGGTTTTGAACTTAATTACATTGGCAAAACTGACGATTTATGTCAAATTTTTACTGAATTATTTGGCAATGATCCAATACCATCAATATCTAAAGATGGTATGGTTTGTTCAGATGCTAAAGGGCGTTTTGTTAAAAAAATAGTTGATGGATATCTCTATGGCATTAACCCGCGGCTGGAAATATTAACAGGTATCCGTAATAGTACTTTACCTTATATAAGCCCCCAAGTTTTAGCAGTGGGTTGTGATGATGAAGAGCATCTTCATGCTACTGCAACCATCCTCGAATCGAACAATCCAATGATGGATAATTGGGCGTTGACGGCAATGACCTTCGGTATTTGTAATCGCCATGCCTATTTTGCTCTAGTTAAAGGACGAACGGTATCTGACTATGTAATTCCTGGAATTTTAGAAATGGACGGGGAAAATCCCCTGGGTTTAAAAATTATTTCTGCATTTAAGTATAACCGTTATTTTTCCTGTGAAATTGATGATCAAGTTACAGAGGAACAGCTGGAATCAAAAGTTGCATATAAGAAAAAAAATGCTGTTATGTATATCCCCTCGAATCAAAGAGAAGGTGAGCCTTTTCATATATACAGACGTTTACTAGCCCTGCAAGAAATATGTTTAAAAGAAGAAGCCACAAGAAAAATTGGAGAAGATATTGGCAAAATTTTGTCAGAAGTTCATACGGCCGTTGCCTCTGGCAAAGGGCTAAGTAAAGATGAATTAAAAGCAACTATAAGCCGCGTAGAAACCTGTTTTAGACAATATGAAAAGATAAATGATATTGATTATCAATTTGCTTGTAATCGAGAAGCGTTAATGTGTGATGTGCTTGATAGTCATAACGATTTATCGACGCTAAGAGTAGATGCATTGTTACAAGAAGTCGTCGATGGAACTAGTGCATTAGAGGTATTATGTACTTATCCAAAAACAACAGCTCAACAAAAAATAGTCATTTCTATTTTAGAGCAAGTGATTGATGAGGCTGAGCTTCAAGACAAATTCATAGAAGATAATGCGCCATGGAAAAATATCTTTATAAGATGTATTGCTAATGGGCAAAGCAAAATTATCATCCATTTACTTAGTAAAATTTCTACAACCAACAAAGAATTCATGGAATTAGTCAAACAACAAGGCTTATTGCATTATGCACTAGAACAAGGAATGACTGAAGCCGCTGATGCAATAATAAAAGCATATGTAACAGCTAGTGCTGGCAGTGATGAAATATTTAATCTAATATTGTGTAAATATGGTCCAGAAGAAAAACTACCATACATTAAGTGGTCAACCAATGCTTTTCATATAGCAATTCGCAATAATAAAGAAGATCAATTAGCTTTGTTACTAAAAGCATTAACTTCAGGCAGTCAAGATGATGAAGCTATCCAACAAGCTTTACATTTTTGTGCAAGGTTAAATAATCTGAAATTATTTCAACAAATTATTGCAGCATATAATCAAATCAACCCAAGTCAGACATTAACACCTTCACGCATCCTTAATATGATATACCAACCTGATAATGTGTCTCCATACCATCTTTTTTTAGAAGATGAGATAACAAGCAGTACAATTAATTGGTCACTTATGCAAGCTGACAAGACCATTACTGAAAGATTTTTATTAGAAGCTCCAATCGGAACATCTGCATATCCTTTATTAATTGCTGCAGAAAAAGGTAATTTTGCTGGAGTAATCAAATTATTATCATTAGGGGAAGCTATCGAGCTTACATCTAATAAATGGCAAGAACTATTTAAAAAAATAGACTCTAATGGAAAAAACCTGCTAAATTATATTTTAGAGCATAAAGAATATAAATTTTTAAAACAATTCATTGAGAAAATTAACGCAACCTGCGGCACTGAATCAAAGAATGTATTAGTTCACTTATTAAGTAACACAGAACCGGTTAATCCTTTAAAAAATTTCTTAACATCAACTACAAATAACACAAGTAAATTTAAAACCGCCACGCAAATTTTAGATGCTATTTGTGATAACTTTAAAACCTCCACATCTAAGCTACAGCAAGCACGGGCTGTCGCAATATTGGTTAGTAAAGAATGGTTCTTAGAGTGTGCAGGAGAACCAATTAATCATGATCAATTATTAGCCTTATTACACAATGGTGCCCTATCTATTCCTTTTAGGCAAATCGTATTAGATAAACTAAAAACTGCCAGTAAAGAAGGCTCGCATGCGTATACATTTTACAACAATTTATTAACAGAGGTTACACCGCAAATTCAAAGCGAAGATGTTAAACAAATTGCTATACAGAAATTTTTTATTGAAAGAGCGGTTGCAATTCAGACATTGGATATTGCGACTTTTGTTCTTTCATTTACTGATGAAATTGATCATCTTAAAGCTATGGTAAGCCGACTATCTGAGGAGCTCCTAGCAGAAAAAGATTTATTGGCTAAACAAATAACAGCCGCCGGTGAAGTAAAAGATCAATTATCAACAACAAAAAGAGAGTTAGAAGAATCTAAACGCTTAAGAGAAGACATCACAAAGGTCACAACTTTCTTTAAACCGGAGCCAGTTAATACTTCAGAAAGACAAGCCAAACACGTGGTCAAAAAAATTGAAAAGTTCAAAGCAGAAATTGAACGCGCGGTAAGCCAATTAGGCGCTTACAAAATTGAAGTTAAAAGTAACGCCAACAAATTACTTATCGATAACGCAATTTTGTTAATGCGATATCAAACACAAGCCCTTAAATATCAGATAGAACAACTGCAGCCACCTTCTGAAGAAAAAATTGAGGTGGCGTTAGAAACACTTGGTAAAGTTAATTTTGATATACAAAATACGATCAAAGAAAATCTGTTAGCACCAAATCAAGAAAATTTCATTATCCAATTTGCTAAAAAACTTTTAGAATGGATTACCTTTGGTCGATATAACAGTGAGAACCATCTACCTAAAGAAACCAAGGTAATTAGAGAAAATATAAGGATAATGAAAGATAATTTAAATACAATAAATAGCGAAACTTTTGATGAACACTTAATGATCCACTAATAATTATATTTAACTATATATCTACACTTAATATTTTCTTAATAATCAACAAGTACAATGCGCCATTATCTACCAAATAGCGCGTTTCACACAAATATGTCTATAAAATTGTCTTCTGGCTCTGATATCTTGAAACATAAGTTATCAAGAAAAAAATTAAAGTTTAAGTCAAAGTCACTCCAAATCATAGACCATAACTTGCAAATATTGCACGCATTGACTATATTTATAACACCAGTCTATTGTAAGGATTAAATTAAAATGCCAAGACCAAGACGCTTCAAAAAAGATACCGGAAGAACTTATAAAAGTCCATTAGGAGCAATTGATGAAGAAAGCTCTAGTGATGATGATACTGTAGCTTCTAGCCCTGAAATACTACATGCTGGGACCGATGAGTCCCCAACTGATACTAGTTCGGCTAGAAGCACAATGCCGGCATCTCCTGTTTTAAGCCCAGAGGATGAGCATAAATTAGATAAATTAAAATCTAAATCTCGTCATATTTTAGAGAAAATTGAAAGGCGCACAAACTTTATTCAATCGCGTGACAAAATAAGCATAGATCAAGTAAAAGCAATTATAGAAGTACAGTTACAAAAAATTGATAGAACTACTGATATAGCTGCTATGAGAAATATTAAGAGATTCCTAGAAAAAAGGTTTGACCGGATAGAGTTAGAATATAAGGTTTACAAAAAACTTAATCATATTTCAAAATTCAAAGACAGCAAAGAATTTGTGAAAGAACAGACGATTATTTTGGATGAGCTAACAACAGATGAATCTTATAATGAAGCAGCCCTAAAGCTAAAAGTGTCTGAATATTCTGAATGTCTCAAAAATAAAACGCTTTCATTACTAGAAACAATTAAAGATCTTTATAAAAAACATGGAAAAAATACCGATAAGCTCTCAGCAATAGGAACTGCCATTGACACGATGTCTGATGAATATCTAGTGTTCACTAGTAAAGATTTACAGCGAAAAATTACTCATTTAAATCCAAGCGTTGAAGCTGGAGCAGAAATTGCCTCAAGTGCATCAAGAAATTCTGCTCGACTTTTTAGCAGACAAATTCGTGAAATAAGAGGCGAAGAATTACCTGAAGCTAAAGCTAAAGATGATGAATTACCTACTCCACCAGAAAGTACTAGTGGGCATTCTCCTAAATAATAAAGTAAAAAATTATGGGGGGTGTTCAAGCAATTGTAGACACTCTATCCAAATTATGAAGGCATTTTTTAATCTTGGTTTTTCGTATAAAAAATTCTTACAAAACAACCATCTTTTTTATCTCCTAAAACATGCTATATTGTAATAATCTAAAATGATAAAGGATGGCGTTTATGAAGAGATCTAAGTTAGTTTTATTATCATTTATCCTGCTTTTTTCACTTCCATTCGCAAATTCTTACGCAAAAATTAAAGTCGGCACTGTTGTATTTGATCCACCATATGTTGATTTTTCAAATCAAGGGTTTGAAATAGATTTAATAAAACTTTTATGCAAACGAATTAATCAACAGTGTGACCTAATAACCATGGATTATAATGCATTATTCCCTGCTTTAAATGATGAAATAATTGATGTTGCTATTGATGGAATTGATTTCTATGTAACACCTAATCCATTAAATGGAGGTTATATATATTCTTATCCTTATTTATTAAGCAAGGGGCAATTTATTGCAGAAAAAGATGAAGGTATTAAATCAATTGATCAACTGCCTAAAAATACTCATATTGGCTTGGTTCGAGAAAGAACCGATACAGGATCCGGTATTTATAGTTCATTTTTAAATAAAAATTATGATGGTAAATTTAAAATTATATTTTATGATAGTGTACAAAGTTTAATTGATGCATTAAATAATGGGGATATTACTGCCGCATTTATGGATTCTAATGAAGCTGATTATTGGATCCTTAATTCTCAAAATAAATTTGTTAAAGTTGGAAAGGAAATGAAGATAGCTGATGGAATTGGTATTATGGCTTTACCAAAAAATGCTCCATTATTAGAGCAATTTAATAAGCAATTACAAGAAATGCAAAATGATAAGACTTATACTGATTTATATGATACATATTTTGGAATGTAGAGAAAAGATCCCGGTTGCAAGCAACCGGGCTACAATTATTATTTTTTAAGCTTGTCATTAACAACACTATTATTCTGAAAAAAACATAAATTCATGACATAATATAAAACTTTAATTTTAAATTTACCTTAATGAACGATCTAATTTTAGCTACAAGCAATAAAGGCAAAATTGCTGAACTTAAAGCTCTATTGGCCCCGATTAACTGCATATCTCAGAAAGATCTAAACATTTCTAGCGCGGAGGAAACTGGTTTAAGTTTTATCGAAAATGCCATAATAAAGGCGCGACATGCAAGCCAAATAGCTAAAAAACCTGCTTTAGCCGATGACTCAGGATTAGTCGTAACCTCACTTTTAGGCGAGCCTGGAATTTATTCCGCAAGATATGCAGGAGTTGATGCAACAGATGATGATAATATCAATCTTTTATTAAAAAATATGAAAAATTTTGAAGGCTTGGAAAGACAAGCATACTTTTA
>CAMDMN010000074.1 GCA_945901965.1 Legionella genomosp. 1
CTGGTGTGATTGATAAAAAAACCATGCGTAAATTTGATCGCGCCTGTTTAACGCCGATTCATGAGTTTTTACCTTTAGAAATAAAAGCGTTGCGTGAGCGCGAAAATGTGAGCCAACCTATATTTGCATATTGTCTAAATGTGTCAAAAGATCTTATTAGTCAATGGGAGAGAGGTGTTAAGAAACCTGCAGGAACTACGTTGAAATTACTCTCATTAATTGAAAAAAAGGGGCTAAATGCCATTTTATAATTACTAAGCTTAGTTATCGCGCTGGCCCATGTGGAGTTCTGTCTCCCTGCTCCCAATGTTGCAAAGTTCTTGCGCTAAACCCAAAACTATCAGCAAATTCTTTTCGAGATAAATTTAGATTTTCTCTAATAGATTTAACATCAATTTCATCTGTAATTTCTACTTTGTGAACTATAGCGCCCACTTTATTACCACGAATATACTCTATAGCTTCGTGACCTTCCGGTAGGGCTGTGTGACATGGTCAGCATGATTTTGTGGTAAAGCAACTTTTCTTCTGTAAATTCAGTATTACGTCAAATCCCATTGATAAATATTAAAACAAAAAATAACATTTTCTTAAAAAATTAATTACAACTAATCGTTTGCTGTGCAATATTAACTATAGATTAAAATTAAATCTATAGACGTTCAAAAAAAAGCTTGGTTACCAAGGCTGTGGGCGAAAACTGCCGTGCCCACAGCTATTGGTGAGCTTATTTTATTCTAATGTTGTCAATGGGATGCGACACTCGCTGAAGGAGACCATTGACAAAGATGCTCTAGTCTTTCATCGATAAATAAGCTTGTTCACATCCCCACCCCTCATTAATCTCGATTAAAACACCAGTTATCAATCTCTCGCAAGACTCTACACTCGGAAAAATACTTGCAATATGTGTGCGTCCCATTGCGCCCTTACCACACTTAAGTTACGATGAATTTTAACACCATAAGAATTATATATAATCATGAAAATACGCTTACTCCCTATATTTGACAGCATGGATAACATCCATAAAAATGCTGAATATGTTGTGCTTCCTGACAAGCGTTTTCAAAATGATTTTAATCATACGATTAATTTTTTAAAATCTTATAATGGCAGTCTAGGCACTTTTAATAGTTATCGGCGTGAGGCTGAGCGTTTGTTGCAATGGTGTTGGCAGATTAAATCTGTGTCGATTACTGACTTAAAGCGTGATGATATTGAGCAATTTGTTCGCTTTTGCCAAAATCCACCAGAATCTTGGATTTCTCTAAAGAAAGTTCCGCGCTTTATTGAAAGCGAAGGAAAAAGAACGCCCAACCAAAATTGGCGCCCTTTTGTCGTAACCATTAGTAAAGCATCAAGAAAACTTGGTAATACCGCTGAAATTTCACAATTTAGCATGTCGCAAGGTGCTATTCAGGAAATTTTTGCCATTCTTAGTACTTTATTTAATTTTCTTATTGCCGAAGAATATTTAGTCTCAAATCCTGTTGCCTTAATCCGGCAAAAATCTAAATTTATCCGCAAAAGACAAGTTAATGCCCCTGTTAGACGCTTAAGCTTAGTCCAATGGGATGCCGTATTAAATGCTGCTGAAATTCTTGCTGCAGAAAACCCAATGCATCATGAACGAACTAGATTTATCTTAAGCATGCTCTATGGCATGTATTTACGTATTTCAGAATTAGTAGCATCAGATCGCTGGATGCCGAAAATGAATGATTTTGCCAAAGACTCTAATGGATATTGGTGGTTTACAACTGTGGGTAAAGGTAATAAAGAGCGGCAAATTGCCGTATCGGAAGCGATGATAAATAGCCTTATCCGCTGGCGAAAACATTTAGGGCTTCCAGCATTACCATCAGCTGCCGATAATTCACCACTAATTCCTAGAATTCGTGGCAATGGACCTATGAGCGATACCGCCCCCATCCGTCGATTAGTCCAACTTTGTTTTGATTTAGCCGCAAATTTATTAAGAAAAGCTAATAATGATACTGAAGCTGACAGTTTAAGTGCTGCAACCGTTCATTGGCTACGCCACACAGGAATCTCTGAAGATGTAAAAACCCGCCCCCGCGAACATGTCCGCGATGACGCAGGCCACAGCTCAAGTGCTACGACAGATAGATATATTGATGTTGAATTAAAAGAACGTTATCAATCAGCACGTAATAAAAAGATTGAGCCTAGTAGTCAATGAGATAGGCAAATAATCAAAATCCATGATTAATTTGGCATCAAATCTGGATTGTAGTTGGTTAGCAGCAACCAGGAGGCCCCCATGCTCAACATCAATCCCGGTTGCAAGCAACCAGGCTACACTAGCTAGATCTCAACAGCCAACAATATCGCCGCCACAATCCATAATGTTAACCCTAAGCAATATGCAAATTTCTTAGGGTATAGCCTTAGGTTATTTTTATACCGCAATCTAAAATACCATACTGGGGCGCTTGCAAATATAAATAAGAAAACTATCCGCATTAATAATATAGCCCCAGTTTCAAATGGCAAAAGTACTGTCACTTTATATACGAGAATATGTAAAGCCAAATGACAATGTTTTAAAATCCATTGCCACCACAGTTCATAAGTTTCTATTATTAAAGATGCAATTAGTAATGGGAGTAATAATTTTACCCCAGGAATTGCCGTTATTTTCTTAAATAATCGCACGAATTCTTGCGAGAAAAAAACGCCTATGGATGCGATGAGAACTACTGCTGCCAAAGTAAATAACATTAACTCCCTCCGTTTTTTTCTTCCAAACTCTCCCAGCGCCCATAAAATAAAGCAAGCGTCGATTCATTTTCTGCTAATTTTCGCTTAAAATCACTAACTTTGCTTGTATCTTGTTTATAAAATAATGGATCTACCATTTCATTTTGTAGAGATTTAATCTCTTTTTCAAGCTCTTCAATTTTTTTAGGTAACTTAGCTAATTCTTGTTGTTCTTTATAATTGAGCTTTAATCCACTTGTACTGCTAGTATTACGCTTTTTAGGCTCTTCTATTATCGCTTTAGCTTGCTTATCTTTTTTATAATTACGATAATCATCATAACCACCAACATATTCATTAAACTTACCCTGCCCCTCAAAAACTAATACAGAGGTTACAACGTTATTTATAAATTCTCTATCGTGACTAATTAATAATAACGTACCTGGATATTCAACAAGAATTTTTTCTAATAACTCAAGTGTTTCAATATCTAAATCATTAGTAGGCTCATCCATAACCAATAGATTTACAGGTTTTGCCAATAATTTAGCTAATAAAAGACGGTTTCGCTCCCCACCTGAAAGAGATGATACCGGTTGATTAAATCGAGCGGGTGCGAATAAAAATTCACGTAAATAAGAAGCTACATGCTTCTCTTTGCCATTAATCGTCACATAATCAGCGCCATCGCCTACATTGGCCATAACTGTTTGTTTTTCGTCTAATTTACTACGCAATTGATCAAAATACACAACCTGTAAAGAGGTGCCATGGCGTACAGATCCACTATCAGGAGTTAATTCACCTAATAACAATCTAACTAGTGTAGTTTTACCACAACCATTTGGTCCAATAATTCCTACTTTATCGCCACGAGTTAATAAAAAAGAAAAGTCTTCAATTAATTTATTATCACCTAAAGTGCAAGATATATTATTAGCCTCAATAACTATAGATCCTGAGCGCTTTACATCCATTTCAACTGATTTTACTTTAGATACTTGAGCTCGACGAAGCTTAAACTCATCTCGCATAGCCTTTAACGCTCTTACTCGCCCTTCATTTCTAGTACGCCGTGCTTTTACACCCGTTCTTATCCATGTCTCTTCTTCACTTAAACGCTTATCA
Organism: Legionella genomosp. 1; assembly: GCA_945901965.1. Taxonomy (GTDB): domain Bacteria; phylum Pseudomonadota; class Gammaproteobacteria; order Legionellales; family Legionellaceae; genus CAMDMN01. The sequence continues at coordinate 3,859 of CAMDMN010000074.1, forward strand.
AATAAATCATTTTGTTTTTGCTCACCAAGACGGATAGACTCTCTTCTGTCAAGATAGGTTTCATAATTACAGTCATAGAAATATAAATTTCCCCTATCTATTTCAACGATCTTAGTTGCTACTTCGGCTAAAAATTGGCGATCATGAGTAACCACGATTAAAGAGCCAGGATAAGTTTTTAAATAAACTTCAAGCCACTCAATAGCTGTTATATCCAAATGGTTAGTGGGCTCATCAAGTAATAATAAATCAGGCGCGCCAATTAATGCTGCTGCTAATAAAGCACGACGCTTCATGCCACCTGATAAATTTTCCATTAAAAGGGAAGGATCTAGCCCTAAACGAGTAGCCATTGTATCTATGCGTGGCAAAATATCCCAGGCATGTAAGTTATCAATTTTCTGTTGCGCTTTACTTAAACTATCTAGATCTCCATTCAACGTTGCAATATAAAATTGTGTTAATGCACCACCCACCTCGCCTAAATCTTTCACGAGAAAATGATAAACCAATTCATTATTGCTAGTAGGAACTTCTTGAGCTAAATTAGTTATTCGCAAACCATTTATTTGCTGAATTTGACCGCTATCATGAACAATTTCGCCCTGCAACAGCTTAAGTAAAGTTGATTTGCCCGCGCCATTACGCCCAACCAATGCGACCCTATCTTGGGCTTTAATTTGCCAGTCAACTTTATCAAGTATGCAATTATCTGCTAAATTTAAAGTAACATTTTGTAAAGAAAAAATACTCACATTAATACCATAATTGCGTCCATTTCTACTAAAGAGCTAAGGGGTAATGCAGCAACACCTATAGCAACTCTTGCAGGATAAGGCTCAGTAAAATATTTACTCATAGCCTCATTTATCAATGGAAAGTGAATTAAATCGGTTAAATATACAGAAAGCTTAACTATATTAGCTAAACTTCCACCAGCAGCTGTACAAACAGCGTTTAAATTTTCTAAAACTTGGGTTATTTGCGCTTTAATTTCATTACTACATAATTGCATAGTTGCGGGATCAAGTGGGATCTGGCCTGACAAGTATATTGTATTGCCGCATTTAATTGCTTGGCTATAAGTTCCAATTGCAGCAGGAGCTAATTCAGATTTAATAGGTTGCATTACTTAATCTCCTTATTCTTTCTATAAAGACGTAAAACTACTTTATTTGCACGCAAACGACGCATTATTTTTGCCAAATGTTTTCTATCAATCACAGATATTGAAAAAGTAACAGCATTATGACAACCATCACGTGGATCGACATTAATATTGCCAATATTAGACTCCGCCTCTGAAATTGCGGTAGCTAAAGTAGCAAGTACACCACGTTTATTTGGAACATCAACAGTGATATCAACCCAAAATTCACCTGAAACATCATCATCCCAACGCAATGAAATAAACTGCTCCGGATTACCGCGATCTTTCTTAATCGTTATACAATCACTTGCATGAACCGTAATTCCACGACCTTGTTGAAAACGGCCTACAATCTTATCCCCAGGAATTGGTTGGCAACACTCGGCAAATTTCAAAACCATTCCTTCAGTGCCTTTAATCGCAAGCGGACTACCATGTGACGATTTTATAAATTCGCTATTATCTTCAGAAACCACAAGACGCTTTGCAATAACCATAGACATTTGATTACCAATACCTATCGCATAAAGCAAATCATCCATTGATTTATAATTAAGATCATTTAACAAAGCTTTTAATGACTCAGGCGGTATATTAACATACTCACTACCCATCTCAGCTAATGCTTGCTCTAAAAGCCTGTTGCCTAAAGAAATTGATTCAGCATTATGTTGGCTTTTCAGGAAATTTCTAATATTAGAACGCGCCTTCCCAGTAACTACAAAATTTAACCAAGATGGATTGGGATGAGCGCCTGGTGCTGTAATAATTTCTACTGTTTGCCCATTAGTTAAAGGAATACTTAAAGGAACTAAACGTCTATTAACTTTTGCCGCAACGCAACTATTACCAACACCTGAATGAACTGTATAAGCGAAATCTACAGGGGTAGCCCCTTTAGGGAGCTCCATAATATGGCCTTTCGGTGTAAAAACATAAACTTCATCAGGAAATAAATCGATTTTAACATTTTCAATAAATTCTAATGAATTACCTGTAGAACGCTGCATCTCAAGTAACCGCTGCACCCATTCGCGGGCTCGTAATTGCGCCTCATTTACTTCTAAACCTTCAGACTTATACATCCAGTGCGCAGCAACACCATTATCAGCAACAGAGTTCATATCGCGCGTACGAATTTGTACCTCTAATGGCACACCGAAAGGGCCAAATAAAGTTGTATGTAATGATTGATAACCATTAACTTTAGGAATACCAATATAATCTTTAAACCTCTGCGGCACAGGCTTATAAGTGCGATGCAAGGCTCCCAAAACACGATAACAAGAATCAATATCTTCAGTTATTACCCGAAAGGCAAATACATCTGTAATTTCAGCAAATGAAGCCTTTTTTTGTTTCATTTTACGATAAATACTATATAAATGCTTTTGCCGCCCAAAGACATGCTCATAAGGGATCCCAAGCTCTTCTAAAGCTTCTTGCAAATCATTTTCTATTTTCTGCGTTAACTCCCGCCGATTACCGCGCGATTTTTCAACTGCTGTTTTAATTGCGCGATAACGCATAGGATAAAGAGCTTTAAAGCCTAAATCTTCAAGGCCTGTATAAACATAATGCATACCCAAACGATTGGCGATAGGTGCGTATATTTCTAATGTTTCAATAGCAATGCGTCTTTTTTTAACGGCAGGCATGACGCCAAGGGTTCGCATATTGTGCAGTCTGTCAGCGAGTTTAACGATGATAACTCGGATATCTTTAACCATAGCCAAAACCATTTTACGGAAATTTTCCGCTTGGGCTTCAGCTCGTGATTCAAATTTAATTTTAGTTAATTTTGTAACGCCATCAACCAAGGTTGCAACTTCTTCACCAAACTGACTAATTAACTCTTCTTTACTTGTTTTGGTATCTTCGACTACATCATGTAACAATGTAGCCATAATAGTTTGATGATCAAGACGCATTTCTGCAAGGATAAGAGCGGCTGCTACAGGATGTGTAATATAAGGTTCACCAGAGCGGCGCATTTGCCCATGATGAACCTCTTCAGCAACCGTATAAGCATGCTGACATTGTTTAATTTGTGCAGGTTCAAGGTAGAGTTTAAGCTCTTTTTTCAACTCATCAAAGTGACTCACGTGCGCTCCATTGGCCTCAATAGTCGAGTTGTCTATTACTAATGACATTGATATTTAATTAAATATATTAAATCAAATATCAACACTCTTTAATCCTTATCTAGTATATCAGCTTTTATTAAACCTTCAGCAATTTCACGCAAAGCAACAACAGTAGGTTTGTCATTTTCCCACTCAACTAATGGTTGTGCACCACGAACTGCAATCTCTCGTGCACGTTTAGAAGCAACCATAACTAACTCAAAACGGTTTTCAACATTTTCTAAACAATCTTCAACTGTTACACGTGCCATAACTCTACCCTTAATAAAATCTAGTTAATAGAACAAATCTTTAATTATACTTCTATGATAACAGGAAAGAAAGAAGTTTTCTCTGTTTAAGAGCCTGACGTTCAATTTTTAAGCGGTGAGCGATAACAATCGCTTGTAATTCTAATGCTGCAACATCAAAATCATCATTGACTATTAAATAGTCGAATTCTTTGTAATGACTTAGCTCATCTTGTGCACAGTGCATCCGACCTGCAATAGTTTTTGAATCATCTTGTTGTCTGTTTTTCAAGCGTTCTTTTAATATCTCCAACGATGGCGGGATAACAAAAATACTAACTGCATCAGCAAAAGAACCTTTAATCTGCTTAGCCCCCTGCCAATCTATGTCTAACACCACATCAATGCCAGACTTAAGACGCTCCATAATTTGTGCGGCTGATGTGCCATAATAGTGATTAAAAACTTGAGCGTGCTCGACAAAAGAGGAATTATTCACCATTTGTAAAAATTCGTTCTCATCAACAAAGAAATAATCAACGCCAGATGTTTCACCCGGACGCAGGTTACGCGTCGTATGTGAAATAGACACAACAATATTTGATAAATCACTAATTAATTTTCTAACTAAGCTTGTCTTGCCACCACCAGATGGTGCGGCAACTATAAACAAGCTTCCAGAGCAATTCTCAACCATATTATAATTCACTCAATATTTTGAAGTTATCCATGCATTTGCTCAATTAACACCTTAATTTTTACCAAAACGTGGGTTAATTCCACTGAATCTGATTTATATCGTAAAGATTATAGCATTTCTTTAAATTGATTGGACTATACTATATATTTATACAAATGCAAGATCATAGCTAAACCCTGGGCAAAACCCGTAGCATGAGCCCAATTAAACGTATATAATTCTCCATTTTCCAAGGATTATATTATGCGCCCTTCTAAACGCGAGGCTAATCAACTTCGTAAAATTAATATCACAAGAAATTATACAAATCACGCTGAGGGTTCAGTTTTAGTTGAATTTGGGCAGACTCGTGTTCTATGTACCGCTTCAGTTATTGATGGCGTACCACGATTTATCAAAGGAAAAGGTGAAGGCTGGATAACGGCAGAGTACGGTATGCTACCTCGTTCAACTCATAGTCGAAATGATAGAGAAGCAAGCAGAGGAAAACAAGGTGGAAGAACCTTAGAAATTCAACGTCTTATTGGCCGTTCTTTACGTACATGTGTTGATTTAAAAGTTTTAGGTGAAAATACTATTACCTTAGACTGTGATGTAATCCAAGCAGATGGAGGCACAAGAACCGCGGCAATTACTGGCGCCTGTGTTGCTCTAAAAGATGCAATAGATTGGATGGTGTTACGCGAAAAAATCAAGAAAAAACCAGTATTTAATTATGTTGCTGCGGTTTCTGTAGGGATCTATCGTAAACAAGTAGTTCTTGATTTAGATTATGCTGAAGATGTTCTTGCTGAAACTGATATGAATATCGTTATGAATGAAGAAGGTAAATTTATCGAAGTACAAGGTACTGCTGAAGATGGCAGCTTTTCTCGTGAAGAACTAAATGAATTATTAACATTAGCAGAATCAGGGATTACAGATCTTATTAAGTTGCAAAAAGAAATTTAAACTTCTTAAGTGCCGACTTACCGCCCCCAAATTTATTCGCTGGGACGGAGGTACCAATAGCACTA
>CAMDMN010000075.1 GCA_945901965.1 Legionella genomosp. 1
TAAATTTACTAAAATTATCTTCTGATGAACTTGCTTGCATAACAGGTTGAAGCTCTCTAGCTATATTTTCTATAAAATTGGGCATAATAAAATCCTACTCCGAGTAAAAACACAAATATTGTACCACGCCATGGTCAATAAAAAAACAATTGGGTCGTAAATAGCCAAAAAATTACAAACACAATGTAATGCAATGGGCGTGTTGCAACAATTTAAGGTAACCATAAATTTATGACTTGCTCATTTATTCCTCAGGAAGATTAACGCTGGTATCGTATTTAACTCTATTCAAACAAACAACAGATCTATAACTACGAATATTTTCTTCCGAAGAAAACACGCGTCGCGAAAATTCGTGGTAATGATTCATGTCTTCCATCTGGACAACAAGAATATAGTCTATATCTCCAGATACAAAATAACATTGCTTAACCTCATTATGCTTAAGCATTCTTTTTTCAAAAGCCTCTAATAATTCTTCTCTTTGCCGCTCTAAAATAATACTTACAAAGATAGTCAATGTCTTACCAGCTTTGAATGGATCAATAATCGCAACGTCTCTAATCACACCTAAATCACGTAATCTACGTACGCGTCTTAAACAAGGAGGTGGTGATAAATGCACCAATTCTGCAAGTTCAAGATTGGTTATTTTATTATTTTTTTGCAGAATATTTAATATTTTCCTATCAATTCGATCTAATTTTAGATCATCATTCTGCCTTTCAGTGGCTCCAATCTCATTGTTTTGGTCAGCTCTTTTCATAAATTACCTTATGAGTAGCAAATAAGTATATATTCTTAAAGTTTAGACTAAAAATATGAAATTTTTATTCCTTTATTTCATAGCGTGGTAGCCTGGTTAGTGCTTGCGATAACCAGGATTTATCTAACCAAAACGACCACTTCCAGCTATATAACCCGGTTATCGCAAGCGCTAACCAGGCTACATTAATAGACCAGCGTCTTTTGATTTTCGAATATAGTTTTGATCTCACTCGAGCTTGATGCTCTCAGATAATCGGCAGCGACCTTACCGTTGTTATCTTCAATATCCGTTCTAGCACCAGCGTCTATTAATAGTTTCGCTGTTGTTGCTCGATTATTTTGTACGGCAATATGAAGTAGCGTTTTTTTACTGGATGGGTTTTTATCTACTGCATTGATATCCACCCCTGAGTATTCAAGTAATAACCTTAAACTGTCATCATCCCCTGCTGCTACTATTTTTCGTAATGCTTCTTCATCAGTAGGTATGGTCGTTTTGATGGTTTTGTATTTATCTAATAAAGCATCGATCAGGGTACTTGGTGTAGGTTTACCTAAGGTTTTCATGCCCTCTATGGTTGATTCGGCTAAATAATCAGCAGCTGTCTTATCTGCACTATCTTTAATATCCATTGCAGCACCCATGACAATTAAAATCATTGCTGCATTCACTTTGCCATTTTCTATGGCTAAATGTAGGGCTGTTTTTTTACTATCATCTTGAGAATTCATGAGAGAATTTACAAATGTCGATAATAAAAATATATCTCCATCATTACCCGTAACGGCAGCCTTTCTAAATGACAGTGAATATACGGCAGGTAAACCAGAATATCGATATTTCACAAGTATATTAACTATTGGACCACTTTTTAATTCAGCCCGTATTTTTGAATTAAATACCCGCATATCTTCTTGGCTTGATCTTGCTAAATAATCCTCGGCACTAACTCCATCACCATCAACTACACTAGTACTTGCTTTTGCTGCCAATAAAAGCCGAACTGTTGTTAGATGTCCATTCGTTATGGCTTCATGTAAAGGTGCTTTTTTTGTTACAGGATCAACTAGATTGATATTTACCATTTTTGTCTTAAGCAATTGAAAAACTTCTTCATTGGCACCTTTTGCTACTGCTTGATAAAATACTTGATCTAAGGTTGGAAGCTGAATATCTACCGTCTGGTATTTTATTAAAATCTTTTCAATATCATCATCGGGATCGTCAGGAGCAGGTTCAAAAAAAGACATATTAAACGAGCTGTTAGTAAATAAAGATATCATACTAGGCGTTTTGGCATAAGCGCCTGCTTTCTTGTAAGTATAATCCCTTTTATTCAGATCAGCACCAGCAGATACCAAAAGCTCTGCCACTAGTTCATGTCCATTCTGAACAGCTAAATGAAGCGCTGTTTTTTTAGAACGAGGATTATTGTCTTCCGCATCAATGTCAACATCTGAGTATTTAAGTAAAGATCTTAGACTCTCAACATCCCCTACTTCTGCTATTTTTCGTAATGCTTCCTCAATACTTGGAGTAATTATATTGATCGTTCTGTACTTATCTAATAAGGAGTTGACTGCTTCAGTAGGCGTACGTTTTACCAAATATTTAGTTAACATTTTCATGCCGTCAATAGTTGATTCAGCCAAATAATCAGTAGCTGTCTTATCAGCCGCATCTTTAATATCAGTTGCGGCACTCATTGCAATGATTAACCTCGCTGTATTCACATGACCATTTTCTATAGCCAAATGGAGGGCTGTTTTTTTACTAACATCTTCTTGAGCATTACGCATTGTGCCGTTATCAAGTTTCATCGATAGGAGCAGGTCTTCATCATTACCCAAAGCGGCTATACTTCTGAAAACAGGATCCATGGGCTTTGAACTCAAATTAGTGGACCTGTATTTTGTAAGCAACTGAAAAGCCTGAGGTTGTTTCATTCTATAAAATGCCTGCATCCCTTCAACAGCTGATCTTTCCAAATAATGATCCGCACTCAATCCTTCACCATCAACTACAGTTGTTATCACTTTCGCTGCTAATAACAGCTGAACAGTTGTCACATGACCATTAGCTATTGCTTCGTGCAGGGCTGTTTTTTTAGTGGATGGATTAACTTGATTTAAATTTACTTTTGCCAATATAAATTGCATAACTTCATCAATTTCACCCGTTGCTACCGCTTTGTAAAATGCTTGTTGTAAGTTTGGCTGTTGAGTGTCTACCGTCTGGTATTTTGTTAAAATCTTACGAACAACGTCCTCTGGCGATTCTTCTCCACTAAGCGCAGGCTCATCTTCAATAGAAAAAGACGTCTCTAGCGAACGCTTATTAAATATAGCTAACATGCTCGGCGTTTTGGCATAATCTTCTGCTTTCTTTTTAGAGGCATCCTTTTTATCCCTATTTGCACCAGCAGATACCAATATCTGAGCCACCAATTCATGTCCATTCGCAACGGCTAGATGAAGCGCTGTTTTTTTAGATCCCGTTTTTTTATCTTGTGCATCAATATCAACACCTTCAGTCAGAAGAAAAACCACATCATCTTTAGCGCCCACAACAGCAGCTCGCCTCAGCATTTTTTCTAATGAATCAAACGCTGACAATTTATATTTAATCCTCAAACGATCGATCTGCCCAAGAGGCGCTGTTTTTTTGACAAAGGCTTTCATCCCTGGTGTTGTTGTTTTTTCTGCATAATCATTGGCTGTTGCACCGGCAGCATCTTTAATATCAGTAGACGCTTTTGCCGTTATTAATAGTCTCGCTGTGCTCACCCGACCTTTTTCAATAGCTAAATGAAGCGCTGTTTTTTTGCTGAGTGGATTATCATCTTGTGCATCAATAACAGCGCCTGATTCTATCAAACAAAAAACATCCTCATCACACCCCATAGCCGCGGCACGCCTCAATGCTTTATCTAAGCTTGGTTCTTCTGTGTCTTTACTGGTTTTATATTTCGACAATAACCTTTTCAGATCATCACCAGATAGGGGCTCATACATTAAAGCGTTCATACCATCGAGTCTTGAATCCATAGCAGCATCTATTGCGGTCACTCCGCTACAATCTTCTAAATTAAAGGAAGCGCCAGCCGCTAATAAAAGCCGCGCCGTATTGATATGTCCATTCTCAATGGCCCTGTGAAGTGCTGTTTTCTTTTGGGTTGGAGTGTTATCTTGAGCGTCAATAAATACACCTGATTGGAGTAAGCGAAACACTTCTTCATCATTACCACGAGCAGCTTCTACTCTTAAGATTTTCTGCAAACCAAGCTCGGTTGCATTAAATACAGTAGCTTCTGTTGGAGAAGCGCTGTCTGTAGAAAGTACAGGTGCTTTTTGCGTGGATGCAAGAATTTTTCTAAAAAGACTATCAATATTAAATAACGCAAACTCTGTTTGTAATGTTGCATAATCAGCCTCAATTTTAGCTTTAGCCTCTATAAAATCATCATGATGATAATCAGATAATTGAGTATAAAATTCGCCCCATTTTTCTGTCAGTTCCTGAAGATAAAGTGCTTTAAATTGCTTGATTAAGCTCATCCAATCAATAGATGCTGATGACCCTTTTTGTTCTAGCAAGGTTTTAGCATAGAGAACCACGGTAGCATATGCCTCGCTTAAATTTGCTTCAGTTTCATCAACCGCTGGTGTAAAGTGCTCACAGATTTCAATCAATCTAGCCTTCGTTTCTGCCGTATCAAAATCATCATGGGTGCTCTTTAACCGCCTAAAAAATTCCTCTAATTTGGAGTAACAAATAGCCTCTATCGCTAAGCTTATCTTACGCTGCTTAGATTCTTGTTCTGTCCTTTTATCTCTAGTTTCATAGAGAAATGCATTAAATTCATCTGGTTTTAAAATTGATTTCTTCAATCGTAATAATAACTCCGGGCTTAGAGACAAAACACCTGAGCTTTTCATGGATACTATAGCCTCACAAGAACCCTCTTTTCCCTGCCGCGCTGAACGGCCATTGCCTTGTGCTTCAACACGTTCATTTGCTGCAAAATCTGCAAAAATAACATGTAATTTTCTGGCCAAAATATCGGTTCCTCGACCGGCCATATTTGTAGCAACCGTAATTACGCCGGGGAATGCAGCGCGTTTAATCACTTCATCTTCACATTCGGCCTGTTGCTCATTTAAAAGCTGGTGAGGCATTTTTTTTGCAGTCAAGAATTTAGCAAATTCAATCGTGTCTTTAATCGTGTTGAATAAAACCAGACAAGACTCCGCATCCTCTGAAGTACTAAAAAATGAAAAAAAACCGGCTGTTTTTACAGCTTTGGCATTTAATACCTTATAAATGGCTTCAAATTGTTGCTTTGTATCATCATGTACTTTAAGTCCTAAATTAACGCGTCTATTAGGAACATGCGGTGGCACATCGAATGAATCGACATTATAAACCTCACGAACCTCTGCCCGGATGACATCGCCCCCCATCGTGCCGGTTAATCCTAATATGGTTTTATACCCGGTAAAAAGAGACGTATGAGATAAGGAGGCTGCTGAATTTGATTCGGGCTTCGGTTGAATACCGTGCTTTACCTCAACAAATTGATGTAATCCACCTGTCCAGCGGCTGTGCTTAGACGTACGCCCAGTATGCTTGTGATCCACAATGAGTACAGTAGGAACATCTTGATAACCTCTACTCGTTAGAGTACGGATATTTTTAATCTCATAGTCAGTGTCTTGAGTATATTGAAGTGCCGCGTAGGCGTTTTTCATCCATTTTAATAATCGCGTTTTAGTGAAGGCCATAGCTTGATCTTTATAATGACCGTTATGCACCTCTTGTAGAGTGTCTCTTAAATGCTGGATGTCAATGTCAGCAAATTCATCTACTTTATGAGCTTTTATAAAGCTTAAAATGGGTTCATAAACCCAGCGATGATCATGTCGCGATTTAACCGACAAATAAGCTGAATTAAGCGCTGTATCGACCAATGTGTCAATCTCATCCACAATAACAACATCTAAGGTTCTAGGGACTAATACGCCCTCTCGTGCTGTGTAACGATGTTCTTTATGATACAAATTATCTCTTAAAATAGAGAATTTAATATCACTGACTGTCGCAAATAAAACTTGTCCATTAAAATCTTCTTTTTTAGGCTCAGGTTTTGACTCCGACTGACAAATTTCAGAACTTGTGATGCCGATTGATGCAAAAAAATCCTTGTATTTAGCACAGTCCCTGGTCGACAAATAGTCATTCGAGCTTACAATATCAACAAAATGTCCTTGCGCCGCCATGTAAGCCGCTAATATGGCAATCACTGTCGACTTCCCTTCGCCTGTTTTAATTTGCGCGATTCTGCCGCAGAGGGATTCAGGTTTATGAAGTATGCCCAATAGCGCCATCATTTGAGTATCATGAGGAAATATATGGAAGTGTCGCCGAATCAGCTCACGTAATGAGGCTAATATTTGGATTTTAGCCTGAGCTAAGGTGGGATCTTCTTTAAGACGTCTGGCATTGCTTTGAATGTTGGTGCGAAGCTCATCTAGTGTAAAGCTAATTAAACGCTCTTTTTCAGCGTCAATACCTGTAAATTCGGCTTCAATACCTGCCAATTCATCATGATTTAAAGGGTAACGAAGATGCTCATCAACTCGCATAAATGCAGCAACTACTTCACTCACCGGTCTAGAGGGATATTTTGCATTGAACTCTCTCGTTCTTTGCATGCAAATAGTGTCTATTAGCGTGATTAAACTCGCCCCCGCTTTGATGAATCTAGCGTTAAATGACATCAGTAATCGAATGATTTCCGGATCATCTTTAAGCTCTTCAATAACTTGATACAACTTAAGGTAATGACTAACACATCGTTCACTATCAGGAACTTTAGCGGTGAAGATTAAATAATAAATGGTAGGACCAAACATCAATTTAATCTGAGTCGCAGCTCTAATAAATTGATCGAACTCCGCTTCTTTAATACCATTTTTTAAACAAGTTAATGTGAGTTTTGCTAAGATCAATTTTTCAGGATCGCTAACATCATCGGTCGATAAGGCCTTAAGTCGTTTACAAAAACTCACCCACTCCTCGGATACGCTCACAGAATAGCTCGTAGCAATTAACGGAATAGAGTCTTTAGCAAAAGAATCAAAGTCAAGCTTGGCAAGAAGCAACTCTATAGTCATGCTGGACCGCCTTCAAGTTTGCTGGGCGCTGAAACCGCCTCTGAACCCATATCGGCAACAGGAGGTCTTTGATTAAATAAGGTTCCCGACGTTCTTGCAGGACTTACCTCTGTTTTTTTCATTAATGAACGACGACTAGCTAAATAAAGCCCCTGACAATTTGCAAGCTCAAATTTATGCACAATTAACTTAGACTGAATAAACTCAGGTAACTTGGCAATCTCTCCATCTGACAAGCTATTATCACCTTGTTTTGCCAAATGAGCGGCTATGCTGAAATGTCCGTGGAAGAAAGCCATTTGTGCAGGACTTACGCCTAATGAATCTCGAAGCTTAAAATCAGCACCATGCTTAACTAGGGCAATTGCAGCGCCAGCCCCCCCCTCTTTACAGGCCAAATACAGAGCACTTACTCGTTCATTATTTAATAAATCAATACTTGCGTGTGCTGCTAGCAATAAATGAATAATGGTAACGTGCCCTCTTCTAGCCGCAGTATGTAATGCTGTTTCACCCATACCATTACGATGATCCACAATGCTCATTTTATTTAATAGAAGTTTTACACAAGCGGCAGAATTGTTCATGGCCGCCATATGCAACGCCGTGTTACCAAAGCTAGATGTGGCATTTGCATCAACGCCATCTGCAAGTAATTCCAAAAGTGCATCAGATTGATTGGATTGCGCAGCTGCCAAGACTAATTGAGATACGTGCTTGGGGTATTTATCTTTTACCAATCCACTCACCAAGGACCATAATTCTTTATTTTTGCCTATTAAGACGCAATCAAAAAATGTTCTGCCAATTTCATCTTCTTGCGCCATATCAGCACCAAGCTCTATCAATTTAATGGCTGCTTGGATTTTTCCTGTGAGCGCTGCAAGTTGAAGAGGCGTTTGTTGTAAACACCGCTTCATTTTACTAAGGCGAGAAGGCATTTCAACTTGGTTAATCTCAAAACCTCTTTGGGTTACTAAATACTCAACAGCATCACTTTGCCCCTCTACAGCGGCAATGTGCAAGGCATTTCGACCTCTTGCATCCACATCGGCAGTATAGTTTCCTTCTTCTGTTATGGCTTTAATCACATGTAATTGACCTTTGGCCGCAGCTAATGAAAGAGAGGACATGCCTAGTCGATCTGTTTGATTTTTATGCCGAACAAGTGGTAATAAAAATAATGCTGCAGCCTCTTCATCTGCAACCAAGGCATAGTGAAGTGCATTTCTACCGTAAATATCCAAGGCATTTGGGTTAGCACCATGATTTAATAAGGCCTGCATTAAACGAAGATTGCCTCCAGCCGCCGCCAACATTAACGGTGTTTGCAAACGTCGATTGGTTATATTTACCGTGGTATCTTTTAATAATGAAATCGCTAAATCATAACGATTTGCTAAAATGGCTTCATGTAATGGAATAATTTCTGCATCCCATTCTTGTGGATTAGCAGAATTGCCAGATTTAATCATCAGCTCTAATAGTTTAACTTTGTTACAATTTATCGTGCGTTTAAGGATACTGTGACCATCAATCACATCAGTAACTAAACTTACCATCGCTTTAGGAAAAGCAGCTTCTAGCAAGGAATATCGATAACACGCTTGATCATCACTGACGTTTGAGGCCAAAAGGTCCAACATAGGATTATGTTTTCCTACGTAAAGCCTAAGATTTAAACCGCCTTTTTCAAAGATTTTATAGAGTTTGATAGTCTCGCTATCAACGTTTTCTTCATCCAATTCATCTGTACCCTCACTTTCAATAGGTTTAAAGCTACGGTTCAATAACTCAAGCACTAAGGTCTCGTTATCGTTTGAACGATAGGCTTCAACAATCGCAGGGTAACGGCCAACCAACACTTCAATATCAGAAAACTGTCGCATGTATAGCAGACGATCTATATGATCTTTAATGCGACTATAGTTCTGAAGTTTAGCAACAGCCGCTTGACGCCTGATTTCTAATTCACGATCTTTATTGGATACAGTTATTTCGTACGAACCACCCCCTGCATAACCTTTTGCTTTTAATAATTCAATGATTGATTTTGAGATTTGGCTATTCATGACGCCATAAAGATCGGATGGCCATACTTCTTT
>CAMDMN010000076.1 GCA_945901965.1 Legionella genomosp. 1
TTACTCAGATATTAAACAACGTCAACATGGCTGTAATAAGGTTATTTATAACGGCATTTCCTGTAAAATGCAGGGAATATGCAGGCAAAGGTGGTGTTGTATGGCACGGTTTCAGCAAGGTGTATCGGGTAACCCCAAAGGTAAAAAAATAGGGACGTTGAACAAACGGACAGTATTAGAAAAATGCTTTGAGGATCACGCAGAGGCACTTATTAATAAAACGATAGAACTGGGACTATCTGGCGATCCAGCGGATTTACGGCTATGCATTGAACGTTTAGTACCAAAAGCCAAAGATAAAACTGCTACTGTTGTTATGCCTGATATGACAACTATTGAAACAACAAAAATAATACCCCAGCTGTTGCGATCGCTTGCTGGCCAAGAAATCACAATCTCTGATTTTAAAAGTCTCATCGAGATTTTCACCACACATGATAGCGATGTTGAACAGCACAACAAAAAACATGAAAAACTAGAATTGAATACAAAAGATCCAATAGAGGCTGCCAAAGTATATGCGCGGTTGATGCAAAGGCGTTGATCTATAATCTACAGTAAGTGACAGGTGATCATTCACAATACTGATTAGCTCTTGTATCGCTCGATGCTCATCATCGATATTAAATTTACGAGAAACTTCAGGATATTACATTGACGCGCATAGCAGTTTGTTATGTGGATTTTATCTCGTATTTTTTCATACAGTTCTTTACTGCAATATAACCATCTGCTTCAACACGATGTTAGAGACAGCTGAGTTAAGACTGCAACAAACAAGGTAACCTTGCATTTTCATTTGTTATCTTTGATAATCACCATTATTATTTATTGTTAATATATAGGAAGGGGTTCGTTGTGAGCACAATTGATAAATGGATTTCGGTGGATGGCGCAGCGGAGTATTTAGATGTTTCGTCGGTTACGATTTATCGCTGGCTCGAAAAAGGTCGTATTCCTGCACATCGAGTAGGCAAACAATGGCGTTTTAAGTTGAGCGAAATTGATGAGTGGGTTCGTTCTGGGAATGCTGCTGAACAGGTTGCCGATCAAGAAATTAAAATTGCGGATTTAGTGGATAATGAAGGGTAGGAAATTTTGATGCTAGATAATATTAAAAAAACACTTTGGGCAACAGCTGATAAGCTGCGTGCCAATATGGATGCTGCTGAGTATAAGCATATTGTACTTGGCTTAATTTTCTTGAAATATATTTCTGATACGTTTCAATCACGACGTGATGAACTGAGCTTGCGGTTCGTTGATCAACATGATGATTATTATATCCCAGATGCAGATACAGAAATCCTTGCCCAAGAATTAGAAGATCGAGATTACTACACCGTAGTAAACGCTTTTTGGGTTCCAGAAGCCGCTCGATGGGAAAGCTTACGGGCGCGAGCAAAGCAAGCTGATATTGGTAAGTTAATTGATGATGCGCTATCTCTGATCGAAACAGATAATCCTAAATTAAAAGGCATCCTCGATAAGCGCTATGCTCGTGCTCAATTACCGGATGGAAAATTAGGTGAACTGGTTGATGTGATTTCATCGATTGGCTTTGGTGCTCCCAACCAAAATGCAAAAGATTTACTTGGCCAGGTTTACGAATATTTTCTCGGGCAATTTGCCAGCGCTGAAGGTAAAAAAGGCGGCCAATTCTATACGCCAGCTAGTATAGTGCGAACTCTTGTTGCTGTTTTGGCTCCTCATCAAGGCAAAGTATACGATCCATGTTGTGGCTCAGGCGGGATGTTTGTACAGTCTGAAAAATTCATTGATGCGCATGGTGGCCAGATAGGTGACGTATCAATTTATGGACAAGAGTCAAATCCAACAACTTGGCGCTTAGCGGCAATGAATCTGGCGATTAGGGGTATTGATTTTAATCTTGGTAAAGAACCGACTGATACCTTTACTAAAAATCAACACCCTGATTTACGTGCCGATTTCGTATTAGCTAATCCACCGTTTAATATTTCTGATTGGTGGCATGGCAGTTTAGAAAGCGATCCACGTTGGATTTATGGAACACCCCCGCAAGGTAATGCTAACTATGCATGGTTGCAACATATGTTGTATCACCTAAATCCTACTGGACGAGCAGGCATTGTATTAGCAAATGGCTCAATGAGCTCAAGTCAGAACAGTGAGGGTGATATTCGCCGAAAAATGGTGGAAGCAGATGTAGTGGAATGCATGATTGCTTTACCAGGCCAGTTGTTTTTTAACACACAGATTCCTGCCTGTTTATGGTTTCTTACCAAACAAAAATCAATACGTAAAGGCGAAGTATTATTTATCGATGCTCGTAAACTGGGGACGATGATTAGCCGATCGCAGCTTGAACTTACAGATACTGATATACAAAAAATTGCAGATGTTGTGCATGCTTGGAGAGCTGATGGCGAAATCTCAGTAGATTATGCTGACATTCTAGGTTTTTGTCGTAGTGTCACTTTGGCTGAAATAGCAGAACATGGCCATGTATTAACACCCGGTCGTTATGTAGGGGCTGAAGCTGTTGAGGATGATGATGAAAGCTTCATGGAGAAAATGCAACATCTAACCGAAAAGTTGGGTCAGCAAATGGTAAAGGGAGCCGAATTAGATGGCATTATTCGTAACAATTTGGCCAAGCTTGGATTTGAGATTTAAATCATGAATGAACAGAAGAATATAGCTCATAATGTTGAGTACAAAAAATGGATCACTGATTTAAGATCCAAGCTAAAGCAAGCCCAGATTAAAGCTGCTGTTACAGTTAATGAGCAATTATTAATGTTCTATTGGGATCTTGGAGCAGATATTATCGAGAAGCAGAAAATCACTGCTTGGGGTGAGGGGCTTCTCAAGCAATTAAGCCGCGATCTGATGAGCGAATTTCCAGATTTGAAAGGGTTTTCTGAGCGAAATCTTAGACTTATTCGCCAGTGGGTACAGTTCTGGATTGAGAGCTCTGCAAATTGGCAACAAGCTGTTGCCGAATTCACCCAAATCCCTTGGGGTCACAATCAAGTCATTATTAATAAATGCAAAAACTCTGAGGAAGGGCTTTATTACATTAGAAACACAATAGAGTATGGTTGGAGTCGAAGTGTTTTAACACATCAAATTGAAAGTAATCTCTGGCAACGTGAAGGTAAAGCACTCTCCAATTTTACCCATGCACTCCCGTCCCCTCAGTCTGATTTGGCGCATCAAACCTTGAAAGATCCTTATGTCTTTGATTTTTTACGTCTAACCAAAGGCTATGATGAAAGAGATCTAGAGCAAGGATTGATTGAGCACATTACCCAATTTCTTTTAGAGCTCGGCGCAGGCTTTGCCTACATCGGCAGACAAGTACCTCTCCAAGTTGGTGAGCGTGAATTCTTTATAGACTTATTGTTCTATCACACCCGGCTTCATTGTTATCTGGTGGTCGAATTAAAAAATGTAGACTTTGAGCCTGAGCATGTGGGTAAGTTAAATTTTTACATTAAAGCGGTCGATGCACAATTACGCCGTGAAGGTGATGAGCCTACGATTGGTCTTCTACTCTGCAAAAGTCATGATAAATTAGTGGTTGAATATGCTCTTAGTGACGTTAATAAACCTATAGGTGTGTCTGAGTACCAGATTACTCAATCTTTGCCTGAAGAGCTGAAATCTAGCTTACCTACTGTAGAAGAAATTGAGGCTGAATTTGGAGGTGAGTCATGAACACCGGCTGGCAGACCTTTCAGCTTGATAAGGTAGCTGAAATAATCGGGGGAGGAACTCCCAAAACATCCAAACAGGAATATTGGGGGGGAGATATACCATGGTTATCCGTTGTCGATTTTAATAACGATAGGCGTTATGTCAGAACTGCTGAAAAAAAAATTACTGAGATGGGCGTTAAAAACAGTTCCACAAAACTATTACAACCTGGTGATACAATAATTTCTGCAAGAGGCACTGTTGGAGTTGTTGCACAAATTGGGTATCCAATGGCATTCAATCAATCATGTTATGGGCTGCGTGCATTTGAGCATATAGTAACTCCAGATTTTTTGTATTACCTGCTAACGTGTGCAAGTAAGGAGCTAAAGCAATTAGCAAATGGTGGAGTATTTGATACTATAATTAGAGAAACCTTTAGTCGGATTCAGGTTCAACTTCCGCCTATTAAAGAGCAAAATTCGATTACTGAAATCCTTAATTCTTTTGATAATTATATTGAAAATTTGAGAGATACCAATTCAACTTTAGAAGACATTTCACACGCCATTTTCCAATCATGGTTTATCGATTTTGACCCTGTACATGCAAAGGCAGAAGGTCGTGCACCTGAAGGAATGGACGCAGAAACAGCCGCGCTTTTTCCTGATGGGTTTGAGGCGTCTGAGTTGGGGTTGGTGCCGAAAGGGTGGCAGGTTGGTAAACTTGAGGGATTGTTGGAGTTGGCTTATGGTAAAGCTTTAAAAGCAACAGATCGCGTTTTTGGATTGGTTCCTGTTTATGGCTCTGGAGGGATCACTGGATACCATAATGAATCACTGGTGAATGAGCCATCCATTGTTGTTGGTCGCAAAGGAACAGTTGGTAGTATTTACTGGGAGGACCAACCATTTTTCCCAATAGATACGGTTTTTTATGTGAAAACGAAGAATCCACTTACATATTGTTACTATCTGCTTAAAACGTTGGGTTTAGATGGGATGAACACTGATGGAGCTGTTCCTGGATTAAATAGGAATAATGCTTATCGATTACCAATTGTAATGGCACCAAGAAAAGTTATGGATATTTTCGATAGAATTGTCGCGCCGTTACGACAAAAAATATTTTCTAATATAGAACAAGCCAAAACCATTACCACTCTTCGTGATATATTGTTACCACGCTTAATTTCAGGTCAGTTATGTTTACCAGAAGTTAATGTGCGAAAGGATTTATTATGAAGCTGCTAAAAAATCCCTTATTGTTGTTAACATGGTTTTTTTTTCTTATGGCTGTATTAGTGGTTGTTTATGGATTGACATCTTATTTTAATCATGTCAAACCATCAAGTATAACTGAAACCAAGGCAAATACCATCTCAGCCAAAGGTGGCTCAAAACTTACTGCTGAGCTAAGCAAAAATCCTGTAAATGTGGTGAACTCCAATGTTGGCCAAAATGACATAGGTGGGGTGTCTTTAGAAGGTATATGCACATTGATGTTGGTATTGATTGCTCTTGCCACCCTTACTTATCAAGCGTACCGAAATAATGTAGATGATAATCAAAAAAATTCTAAATTTTATCTGAAAAATTATAAGCAGACTTCAGAAATAATTTTAAAACACTTGCGATCTGATACTCCAACACGACGTACAAGTTGGATATCAGCAGCTTCAATAGCTGATAAGCTTATATCGTTAGAAAATAAAATTACCTGCGACGCTGATAGAGAAATTCTTGAGATACATCAAAGAAATTTTGCCCATGATATACATGAGTTTTTTTTCAATAAATCAGCGATGTATTTCACTGGTAAAGATCAAGCTCAATCATGGGGCGAAGCTTTTAAAAAGCCTGAAATTATTGCATCTCAAGGATTGATATCGAATATACCTTTAATATCCTACATAAATAAAAAAACCATTAAAAGTATCTTAAATATTACAAATCCTATATGGGACAAGGAGAGTGGCTACAAGTACTCGAATGAAGAGCAGTTTAAAAATGTGGTTAATTTTAATTATCCAGAGTTGGGTAAATATCTTGAAGAGTTAGATAGGAGAAAATTGTAATGACCGAAGACCAACTCGAACAAGAAACCCTAACTTGGCTATCAGATATTGGCTACACGCATATCTACGGCCCAGATATCGCTTATGACGGCTCAGCACCAGAACGCATGAATTACCAAGAGGTCATACTGGCTAATCGTTTACGTACTGCTATTGCCCGATTAAACCCAACTATTCCATTGGCCGCACGCGAAGATGCCTTACAACAAGTACGAGACTTGAACACCCCCGTTTTATTATCCGCCAACCGTCATTTACATAATTTTTTAATAAATGGCGTTCCAATTGAGTACCAAATGAACGGTGAAACACGTGGCGATTTTGTGCGTTTAATCGACTTTGAAACATCATCAAAAAATGAGTGGTTGGCGATCAATCAATTTTCAATTAAAGGCGAAAAACATACACGTCGGCCCGATAT
This sequence comes from Legionella genomosp. 1, assembly GCA_945901965.1. Taxonomy (GTDB): domain Bacteria; phylum Pseudomonadota; class Gammaproteobacteria; order Legionellales; family Legionellaceae; genus CAMDMN01. Next base: position 6,183 of record CAMDMN010000076.1, read on the forward strand.
TATTTTGTTTATTAATGGGTTGCCGTTAGTCATTATAGAGTTAAAAAATCCAGCCGATGAACGTGCTGATATCTGGAAAGCATTCGATCAAATTCAAACTTATAAAGAGCAAATACCTGATATTTTTCAATACAACGAGATGTTAATTATTTCAGATGGTACTGAGGCTCGCATGGGATCATTGTCAGCTGATGAAGAGCGGTTTATGTCTTGGCGTACTATCGATGGAAAAACATTGGATCCACTGGGTCAATTTGGTGAGCTAGAAACGCTGACCCGTGGAATATTGGATCCGGCTTATTTCTTAGACTATCTACGATTTTTCATCTTGTTTGAAGATGATGGCACGCTCATTAAAAAAATAGCGGGTTATCATCAATTTCATGCGGTACGTGCTGCTATTCAGAAGGTAATCGTTGCCTCATGCCCTGATGGTGATAAAAAAGGCGGGGTGGTATGGCATACGCAAGGTAGTGGTAAGAGTATCACCATGACGTGTTTTGCTGCACGTGTCATGAGAGAACCGACCATGGAAAACCCGACCATTTTGGTGATAACTGACCGCAATGATTTAGACGGTCAATTATTTGGTGTCTTTTCGCTATCTCAAGACTTATTGCGTGAAGAGCCTGTTCAAGTGGACTCTCGACAAGATTTACGTGCCAAATTAAATAACCGACCTTCAGGTGGGATCGTGTTTACTACCATTCAAAAATTCATGACAGGCGACGATGAGAATATTTTTCCTGTTCTCTCTGATCGTCGTAATATTGTTGTGATTGCTGATGAAGCTCATCGCACTCAATATGGTTTTTCCGCGGAGCTCAAAGGCAAGCTAGGTCATGAAAAATATACAGTAGGTTATGCGCAGCATTTACGCGATGCATTACCTAATGCCACGTTTGTTGCATTTACGGGCACACCAGTTTCAGGTGAGGATCGTGATACTCGTGCTGTATTTGGTGATTACATCCACATTTACGATATGCAACAAGCCAAAGATGATGGAGCAACGGTTGCTATCTATTATGAATCACGTCTTGCTAAGTTATCACTGAATCAAAACGATATGTCTGCCCTTGATGAAGACATTGATGAGTTGGCCGAAGATGAGGAAGACAGCGAACAAGCTAAGCTTAAATCACGTTGGGCAGCATTGGAAAAAATAGTGGGTGCTGAGCCACGGATCAAACAAGTAGCTGCTGATCTCATTGCGCATTTTGAAGAGCGCAGCAAGGCTCAAATTGGCAAAGCCATGATTGTGGGTATGAGCCGAGACATTTGCGTGCATCTTTATGATGAAATTATTGCATTACGTCCTGAATGGCATGATGAAGATCCGACAAAAGGAGCTGTTAAAGTTGTAATGACCGGCTCTGCCAGTGATAAACCATTGTTACGCCCCCATATTTATACCAAACAAATTCGCAAGGACTTAGAAAAGCGATTTAAAAAACCAGACGATGAATTGCGCTTGGTGATTGTTCGTGACATGTGGCTGACTGGTTTTGATGTGCCTTGTGCGCATACATTGTATGTTGATAAGCCGATGAAAGGCCATAACCTCATGCAGGCGATTGCACGCGTAAACCGTGTGTTTAAAGATAAACAAGGTGGATTAGTCGTCGATTATATTGGTATTGCTAGTGACTTAAAAAAGGCATTGAAGGATTACACGGCCAGTGATGGAAAAGGCAAACCCACCGTTGATGCACATGAGGCATATGCTGTATTAGAAGAGAAGCTTGATATTTTGCGAGGAATATTACATGGCTTTGATTACAGTAATTTTTTAACTAGTGGTCATAGCTTACTTGCAAAAACAGCTAACCATGTTTTAGGTGTGCAGGATGGTAAAAAACGTTTTGCGGATACAGCGCTGGCTATGTCAAAAGCGTTTAGTTTATGTTGTACGCTAGATGAAGCGAAAGCAGTTCGCGAAGAAGTCGCTTTTATGCAAGCCGTCAAAGTTATACTGACTAAACGCGAAATCAGTGCAAAAAAACGAACGAATGAAGATCGTGAACTGGCTATCCGCCAAATTATTAGTTCGGCAGTGGTTTCAGAGGAAGTCGTTGATATTTTTGATGCAGTTGGTTTAGACAAGCCCAATATTGGCATTCTTGATGAAGCGTTTCTAGCCGAGGTACGTAATTTACCTGAAAAAAACTTGGCAATTGAGTTATTGGAACGTTTGCTTGAAGGTGAAATTAAAACTCGTTTTGCGAGTAATATTGTTCAAGAGAAAAAATTCTCCGATCTATTAATCAATACGGTTAAACGCTATCAAAATCGTGCCATTGAAACAGCACAAGTTATGGAAGAATTGTGTGAGATGGCAAGAAAATTTAGGGAAGCTGCACAACGCGGTGAATCAGTCGGGCTTAGTGAAGACGAGTTAGCATTTTATGATGCGCTTGCTGATAATGAGGCGTCTGTAAAAGCTTTGGGAGATGAAACCCTTAAGAAAATTGCTTATGAGCTTACAGAAAATCTACGTAAAAATATAAGTGTGGATTGGTCTGTTCGTGAAAATGTTCGCGCCAAATTACGATTGATGGTTAAACGAATTTTGCGCAAGTATAAATATCCACCTGATCTAGAGGAGGCTGCGGTTGAGTTGGTTTTGAAGCAGGCTGAGACTTTAAGTGCATCGTGGGCTTGATATGAGTAATAAAAAAATATCGTTAACAGAATTTAATAATAAAGAAACCTTTGCTTATCTGTACGATCGGGTTGTTAGCATTGAGTTGCAGATTCAACAGATTCAAAATATTAGACATTTACACGTCGATATTATGAATGTTCTTGAGCAGCATGGGATTAGCTTCATGGG
>CAMDMN010000077.1 GCA_945901965.1 Legionella genomosp. 1
ACCCTACGATCAAATTGATGTAATAAAGTTACATTAGTACGTTTTTAAACTTATGTGACTTGCCATGCTTTTTGCTTTGTTACTCATTATTGGGTTTAGGTTCAGGCTTTATTGAGAAAGGCGATGGGTCAAATGTTGCACCTTGTTCCTCGGCCTCGACCTCGACTACTGCTTCTCCAGAAGCTTCAGCTTGATTAACATCCTCTTGTGTAGATTGCTTATCTTTATTTGCAGAAGGTTTTGGTTCCATTGAAAGTGGAGTAGGAGCAAATTCTTGGTCTTTTTCCGCTTGTAATTTTAGAGTCGGAGTAGGTAATAAATTATTTGCTAACCGTTGAATAAATTTATCGTATAATTCTATTGTAGGTAAGCTAATACGAATAGATACTTTCGTTCCTACTATATCTTGCTTAAATTCTACTAAAGCATTAGGATTTTCTTTTTTAAACGCTTCTAATTCTTTTTTAATAGCCATTACATATTTTTTAATTTCAGTTACCTCTTGTGGAGATAATAAATCAGTATCGAAATTTATGGATAGAGTCTTTAATTCTCGATTATTATCAACTTGTAATAATCCACGGTTTATTAAATCATCTATTATTTTTGGATCAAAATTTGTTTCAGCTGACATATCATCAGTAGTTTCGATAGGACCTGAAAGATTAGCTGAGTCTGTTTCACTTGAAGTTTTTGCAGAGCTCGCGAGCGAACTACCAACAGCATTATCTGATTTATCTCCTGATGTACTACCGCCACCACCGCCGCCGCCGCCACCACCGTGTCCTCCACAGCGACGATTAGGCGCAATTTCTTTAAAACAAGTTTTGCAGCGTACGATGTTTGCTTCCTCAGCAGCCTCTTCTTGTTGTAGTTCTTTATTTAATTGATCTACGTCTGGTGTAGATGAGGTAGATTGTTCATATTGATTCTCATTTGTAGACATATCAGCTCCTAAATTTACATCGTTGTTCATATTATACACATTTATTGGATTTTGGTCAAAAATGACAGCATAATGAGCAAATTTCGACTAGTGCCTTCTCATTGCACCTGAAGCTCCAGAGCTTAATATTAATCTATCCTCTTCATCTTCTATAATAACCGTAGGCTGCAAATCTTGTTCACGTGATACAACACTAGCATCATCTTGGGCTGCAAGTAACGATCCTGAAGCATTTGGAATCCTTGAAAGAACGCTCATCATTGTACCAGTTGATGAAGATGCCAGCTGCGTTGAGTAAGCTTTCCATAATTTTTGATAAAGTGGGCAGCTAGCTAATAATTCAGTATGAGTGCCTTCAGCAACAACAGATCCTGTAGCAAGCACAATAATTTTGTCTACGCTTTGAGCCTCAGTCAGTTTATGAGTAATCATCAAACTCGTAACTCCTGCATTGGTTGCATGCATGGACTGCAAAACTTGTGTTGCTGATTGGCTATCAAATGGGGCGGTAATTTCATCTAAAAGACGAATAGCGCCTTTTTTAAATAAAGCTCTTAAGATAGATACTTTTTGTTGTTGTCCGCCTGATAAAGCTTTACCATTTTCACCCACATCTGTATTTAATTTATCTGGAAATTCTTGTAAGAATTCATATAAATTTGCAGCTCGTGCTTGTGCCCAAATCTCATCATCAGTAACCAATGTTGGATCTTCTGCACCATAACAAATATTATCTCGGATGCTGCCTTTAAATAAATTAGCCGATTGACCGAATAAGGCAATTTGCTTTTGCAATGATTTCAAGCTAACTAATGATATATCTTGCCCATTGATTAAAATCCTTCCAGAACTTGGTTTATAATACCCATAGAGTAAATTAAATAGAGTGGTTTTACCGGCACCACTTTCACTTACTAATGCAACTGTTTGACCAGGGCTAATTGTAAAAGATAGATTATGAAATAATGGTGGTTTTGCTCCTTCATTAGGTTTAGTAGGGTATGTAAAAGAAACATTATCAAATTTTATAGTTGGGGCGCCTCTTAACATTAAGGGCGTATCTTCGTGTAAATCTATCACCTCATCTGGCTTTGATAACTCACCAAAGACATATTTTAAATCAGGATAAGATGCAAAGAGTTGACTCACAGCCTGTCCAAAACCTGGTAATAAAGAGGCAAGGGATCCTAAATAACCAGCCAGAACCATGAACTCTTGGGTGCTATATTTTCCCGAACGTACACCTGCACCTACATAGAGTAATGTCGCTAGCATATGTAGATGCGATAACCCAATATAGCCTTGACTTAAGTGCAATGGTTTATTAAAGGCTCTTACTTCTACAGTTGCCATTTTACTTACTATTTTATCGATTTCCTTCATAGCATGTTCATATTTACCGAAATCATACATCGGCTTATACTGCATAATTGTAGTAGATAGAGCTTCATAAGTTTCATTTCCAACTTTCAACATTTCTTCACGAGTTTCAACTATTGATTTTGCAGTAGCAGCACCATAAACAGAATAGGTAGCAAGCAGACCCACAATTCCTGCGCCCATTCCTATACCATATCTTGAAGTTAATAACGTAGAGGCAATTGAAATTTCAGCTATTGTTGGTAAGATTTGAGTTAACAATGGAGTAGATACAGAGCTAACGGCAAAACATTTTTGCAGTAAATAAAAATGATCATTAAATGTTTTATTAACATGGCAATCTAGAGATTTTTTAAGTAAATGATCGGTGCCTCTTATAATCAATTTTCGTGTATTATTTGAAGTTACTGGCACCATCATTTGATCGCGCTGATTTGTAACGAGTTTAGACATAGAGTGCGCTGCAATAAATAGACCAATTAATATAGTAGCTCGTGATACTTCAACACCTGCTATATTTACAGTTTCTTCTTCTTTATTATTAAGTGCTTGGATAGCCTCACCTAAAAGATAAGGTGATAAAAAATTTAAACCCGTACCTAATGCGGTAAGAATCGAAGCACCAGTAATACGTGGTAGGTTTTCTTTTGATAGCACCAAAGCACAAAAGCTTTTTGCGATTTCTAAAGCAGATAAATTATCTGTTGAAGATGGTGGCTGAATACCAGAAATCGTTTCCTGCAGAGGAGTAACCTCAATAACTAAAGCATCCCCCGCACTTTCAACTCTATCAGCAATAAAATAAGACCGAACTGTACGGGTTATATTGCGCAACCAATGCAACATCATTTATCTCCTTGACGACATTTAGCCCATTTCTGTATAAAATTTTACCATGGGTTGCTTAAGGAAATATTAATGGTGTTGATAATTCATTTTTAAAAAAGTTAAAATACAGAATTTAATAAACAATCGTATAATTTTTTACTTGGCTTATTCCCATGGATTTAATAATAAAACCCCGGTAGATTGAAAATCAGCCACATTACGTGTCATTACATGTAAGCCATGTGCCAGTGCGGTGGCTGCGATTAATCCATCAGATGTAGGAATGGTGATGCCCTTCAATTTTGCTTTAGCTGTCAACTCGCCCCAAATATGTACAACTTCACTGGTAATATTTAAGAGACGATCTGAATAAACATTTTCAAGCTGAATTGCCCAATTTTGTAATTCATTTTTCTTTTTTGAGGCTGGTAATAATGCAATTCCTTTGGTTAGTTCCCCGATTGAAATAACACTAAGAAATAAATCTTTTGCATCAAAAAATTGCATTGCGCTTTTAAGTAAAAAGGCATGAGTAGGGTGACGTAATCCCGATAAAACACAAGTATCCAGTAAGACCTTCATAATTCAATATCCCGAGTAGGAGATGCGTCTCGTGTTAAATCCAGGGTTGTCAAATCTGGTGTTTCACACAATAAAAATTGTTTGAAATCACAATGTTCTCCCTTTAATTTGAGGTACTCTTCTTCAGAAATTACCACAACATTCCCATCACGTCGAAAAATGGTTTGTGGTCCATTAGAAAAGGCACAGCGCGTCAGTTCACTAAAGCGATTTTTAGCTTCGGATAAAAGCCAATGTTCAGCTTGATGTGCTTTCATTTCTTCCCTCCAAATAAATCCAGATAGTCTAGATTTATTATAGTTGGATTTAAGTGAAAATACAATTTCCAGAGCGTGATGGCACTACCGATGATATTATTAAAGAATGGACAGAGCGCATTATTCTTTATTCTTTTGATCTTTTAACGGTAAAGTGTGGTTATTGTAGCTTTATATATACTCTTCTGAGTATATTATTAGAATAAATTTGGCCTTTATCACAAAACACCATGCTCCTGTGTTGATTTGACAAATATAATACCATGTATTATAATACAATGTATCATAGGTAAGAGTTTATTTGAGTGAAACATTATAAAGTTAAAAAATTTTCCAATGAGGCTAAAAAAGACAACTTATTGGATTCGTTATTGTTAGAAACATTGAGTGATTTTTTGGACTTAGGAAACATTGGGCAGCTTAAGTTTTCTTTAGGAGCTGGACTGTATAAATTAAGAATGGCAACTAAGGAAGGCAAAGGAAAAAGCGGGGGTTCAAGAAGTATCTTGGCTTTTAAGAGTGATAGCAGGGTGATATGGTTACATTTATTTTCAAAGAATGATAAAGGTAATGTTACCATAAGCGAGCTCAAGAAATTAAAAATTCTATCCAATATCTTATTGGATCTTCCCGATGCTGAAATCACCAGGTTAATTGAGCTGGGAGAATTATACGAGGTGAAGAAAAATGTCTAAAATACAAAATACGATCAATGATATTGCTCATGGATTACATGGTGCAAATATTATCGATATAAAAACATTGAGAGACCTCACTGACGAGGATTTGCCCATTGTCGTCGAATACACGGGCGAAGATATTCAAAAGATACGTATGGAGCAGAGGGTAAGTCAATCTGTATTTGCTAAGTATTTGAATGTTAGTCCCGCAATGATTAAAAGTTTGGAGCAAGGACAACGTCATGCACATGGAGCAATTCTTAAATTACTCAATATTGTTGAACGGCATGGTATAGAAGCGCTGATTTAACCGGTTAAATATAGAGCTTCTTAGCTGAGTATATTATTAGAATAAATTTGGCCTTTATCACAAAACACCATAGTGTTTTGTATAGCAACCATCTAAAACACCATGGTATTTTGTAGCTATTAGTTAGGGTAAGTTGTACATCAGGGTTCACACGATCTTTGAACAAAAATTTGACCCTTGTCTGTTAAAACTCCATGAATATGTCACATATAATTTTGCATTTATACTATAATTTAGTGTGAAAGATGCGTGTTATATTCTGCTGGCGTAATAATGCCAGAATCAATTAAAATACAAATCGAAGAAAAATAGAGGTCGGCATGCCGCTAAGTTGGTTACAGCAAGAGGAATTAGAAAAGCCCATCATTTTAAAAAAATTTTGGGAAGAACGTGTTTTACATCCAAAAGATGCCGAACAAAAAGCAAGCAGCATCAATAGCATTAAAAATTATTTTCTTCTTGCATTGCCAAAGTCTGGTATGAGTGAGCCTGAGTGGGAGGTTGAAGTCAATCGAGCATTGGCTGATGGTTCCGCATTTGCTAATGAAGAAGCATTCTATAAGTTTTTTGAACATATCTCATCAGTGAAAGAAGTAGGAATAGCTGAGGGTTTAATTCCTATAAAACATTATCTATCCAAGGTTATCGCTCGATTCAAAATTTGCGTCTAAAAATGGATGATATAAACGTTATTGTTGGGGTAAATGGTTGTGGTAAAAGTAATTTATATATAGCGGTATATTTTTAAAATGTTGAGAAATTTATGACTAAAGATAATCAAGGCAAAATCTATGATCTAATTGCAACTGAGTTTGCAAATATGAGGGATTTATTTTATTTAGAACAAAAATATTTAGATTTATTACTGTCTTATTTGCAACCAAACGCACATATTCTTGATATTGGATGTGGCTCAGGTTATCCAATCGCGGCTTATTTAATTGAGCAAGGTTTTCAAGTTACTGGAGTTGATGGTTCTAAGGAGCTTTTAAATATTGCAAATCAAAAATGTCCAAATATGCAGACTATTTTGGGCGATATTCGCACGGTAAAACTTAATAATAAATACGATGCGTTGCTTGAATGGTGGTGTCTATTCCATATACCTAAAGAAGATCATCCAAAAATGATTTCTCGCTTTGCTAAGTGGATAAAACCAGGTGGATTCTTGGAGTTTACAACTGGTGATGAAGATTATGAACATAAAAGCAGTGATATGCTCAATCAAGAGCTTGCATTTTATAGCCTTGATCCTAAATTATATGAAAAATATTTAAAGGAAAATGGTTTCAAAATCTTGTTGCGTGAGCACGATCAGGAGCATCATTTGGTATGGATTGCTCAATATGAAGGATGTTAGTAGCAGTAGCAGGGCAGCTCGTGCTGCGATTATGAGCAAATGTAGCCCGTAAGGAGCGCAGCGGATTACGGGTTTCAAAAGTTTAATGCTAAAACGAAAAAATAAGTTAGTTGTACAATCAATCGATTAGCCATCTTCATCACTTTATTTATATGTTGGAAAAAATCTTTTACACGTAGATTATGGGGGTGAATGATCCCGTAATCCGCTGTGCTCCTTACGGGCTAAGCTTCACTGCCATTAAGTTAAGGAAATACAATCATAATTTCTTTTTCATGTAGTATCGTTTATGACCAACCGGGCAATCTTCAAGAACACCAAAAATTTCATAGCCTGACTTTAAATAAAAATCTTTAGATTGCCAATCAAAGGTATCCAAATGCGAAAGAGTTGCTCCCATTAATTTCGCTTTTGTTTCAACCTTCTGCAGTAAACGACTACCAAGTTTAAGGTTACGATATCTTTCATTTACAATAAATGCATCTATGTAAAGCATCCCCCAACAATACATTAATGCATTTATTCCCGCGACGACATTATTTTGTTCGTCTTTAATATGATAATTAAGAGGGATAAAGTCTTCTGTCTGAGTGAATGGTGCATGAGTTTTATTAAATTCAACAATACCGCTATCAATAAACTCTACTTCAGTTTGATTTGAAGAGCATATTTCGTACCCTGATAATTTATTCATCTTTTGGCCTTTGGAACATTATGAAAATATTTACTATAATAACATCTAATCTAGCTTTTTTTAGCATCTTGAAAATGTCTCATTACCGTAAAACTACCGTATTGTTAATAACCTTATTAGTGATATTATTTCCAATATGATACTAAATCTGTTCAATATGGGGGCATGTTAAAATGAATAAATACAAGCGGATATATATCGTGGGTCATTCAGGTGCAGGAAAAGGTGTTCTTGCTCAAGCTCTTGCTAATAAACTTGGATGGAAATTCATCGATACCGATTTTGGCTTGGCTCCATCCATAGGCCGCTCTTTAAAGGATATCCTTGGAACACAGGGCGAAGAATCTTTTCATCAGTGTTTAACGGATATTTTATCAAGTCAAAAAACTATGGAAAATATTGTAGTAACAACCGATGATAGTATCTTAGCAAGCCCTAAAAATAAGGAGTTGTTATCTTCCGAATATGTGGTCTGGTTACAGGTAAGTCCTGATGTTCAATTAGAAAGAATTGGCCATAATCGACCACTTTTACCAAGAAGCGATTACAAAGAATTTCTGAATACTCTGCGACTGGAACGTGATGATCTGTATAATCAAGTGGCAAATTTTTCACTCATCTCTGATAATGGGGAGATAGATTCGCATGTGGAACAAATCATTAATGCTATGAAAAAATAGGTCATTTTGAATGAATTACATGGTCACTTCACAGCTTGCGCGAGGGGAAGAAAAGTTGATTGCCTCATTTGATTCAGAGGATGAGGTGCTTTTATTTATATCAAAAAAAATTAATGTCGATGAGGAAGAAGGTAAAAAAGTTATTTACCGTTTATATGGTGAGTATGAATTGTTGCAAGTTTGGAATATAGATAACATTTCAATAAGTAGCGCCATGTATGCTGATGGTAATGCGGATATTGATAATCTACCCCCAGGTGTTTTTGAGGTAATGATTAATTTTGTTGATCCATTACAAAGAATACCAATAGCACAATTTTATGCGAAATCTGATGCTTTACTATTCATTGTCAGTGCATTTGAGGATGAAAATGATAGGCATGCCAACGATGTGTTTTTTATTTTCAAAGGCAATTTGTTAATGCATACTGTTAATAAATCTATCTTGGAAAAGCAAAAAAGAGGATCAGGTGGTGCCGATGGTCAGGAAAACGGTTCAAAATATCAAATAAGTCCATTATCCACAAGACCAACTCCAGGTGGCGGTCCTCCTGATTATTGGGTTGAAAAAGATGATGCTGATGATTAACAGTTTTTCGATATCAATGCGGTCGCGTCTTGCTTTTTCCCAGCCACATCCAAGGCCTGAGATAAAATGTATCTCTTGAAACAGATAATTTATCAACTAAAAAAGGAAGGGCTATTATGAAAGATATGCTGAAATATAAAGGTTATTATGGTTCTATTTATTTTGATGAAGATGATTTGATTCTTTTTGGGAAAGTTGAGTTTATTATAGCCTTAATTAGTTATGAGGGTGAGAGTGCTGCAGAGATCAA
>CAMDMN010000078.1 GCA_945901965.1 Legionella genomosp. 1
AGACCATAAGTATAATTAATTCGAACCTTAAATATTACTTAGGAGAAATTTATGTTAACCATTGGTCAAAAAATTCCTGAATTTGCTGTTGTTGCAGTGAAACCTGCCTTTAATCAGCATGAAGAAAATGGTGTTAGTGCATTTGAAACCATTACCGAACAAAGCTTTCCTGGTAAATGGAAAATTATGTTTTTTTATCCAAAAGATTTTACCTTTGTGTGTCCAACTGAAATTGTTGAATTCGCTAAATTAACGGCTGAATTTACTGATAGGGATGCAATAGTGTTAGGCGGCAGCACCGATAATGAATTTGTCAAATTAGCCTGGCGTCGTGAGCACAAAGATTTAACTTCACTCAATCAATATAGTTTTGCTGATACACGCGGTCAATTAACTGACGTATTTGGCATAAGAGACGTTGAAAGTGGTGCGGCATTACGAGCAACATTTATTATTGATCCTGATAATACCATTCAACATGTTAGTGTTAACGCCTTAAATGTTGGCCGCAATCCGCAGGAAATATTACGTATTTTAGATGGACTACAAACGGATGAGTTATGTCCTTGTAATCGACCAATTGGCGGTAAAACGCTTTAGCCTTAAATTTATACGAGGAAAAATCATGACAATAGAACAATTGAAACAATCTTTACCAGATTTTGCTAAGGATATTCGCCTTAATGTCAGTAATTTATTTGGCAATATTGCGCAATCAGGATTAACAGATAGTCAATTCTATGGCACTGCATTAGCAGTTGCCTATGGTCTTAAACACCATGATCTTATTAACGCTATTAAAAGTGAAGGAGGTGAGTTTTTAGATCCTGAATTAACGCGGGCAGCGAAGACAGCTGCCACTTTAATGGCTATGACTAATATCTATTATCGCGCAGTTCATTTAGCAGAAGATAGTGAGTTGGCAACAATGCCTGCTAATTTGCGTATGAATGCCATGCTTGATCCAGGTGCATCTAAAATTGATTTTGAACTTTTCGCATTGGCTGTGTCAGCGCTAAATGGTTGTGGGATGTGTATCAATTCTCATGTGAAAGGATTGTTACAGCATGAGGTAAGTCGCGTGGCAATTCAATCTGCGCTGCGCATCACGGCAACGTTAAATGCAATGGTTTTGGCGATGTTTGTGGAGTAATACGTACAGCTTAATTATTGACTAGAGTTGGGCGGTTAATAATTAGGTTTAAATAAAACAATTTAAAAGAAGGAAAATATTTTATGTTATACCTCAAAAAAACAAATTTATTTATGATTATGACAAGCATGATTCTCTCTGGTGTTGTGTATGCGGTGGATGTACCGTTTTACAATGTCACTATACAACCAGGTGGTGTATTCTCTGCTGGGATTGAAACTACCGGCAATCAATCTATAAAATGTACCTCGTCTAATATTAATCCAAAAGAGGCTTCATGGGAGGTTTATATGAATTATCATCGTAATGATTGTAAATTTATATCGTCTGACATACGCTCGTTTAGGGGGGCAGACCATTACCCAGAAGTCTCTTTTAATTATGAGCCCAAAGGACATTCTACACTTTGTATACGGCCGTCGTTTTATCCTCCTGTAACATCTTCGATTCAAGTTACTTGTGAGTATGTAATAAAATAGGTAAATCCGTGTAGCCTTGATGCAGCGCAGCGTAATCAAGGTTTATTTGGACTAGCGACTTAAGCATATGGATGGTCTTTGTTTTTGAGAATGAAAACCTTGATTACGCTTTGCTGCATCAAGGCTACAGTTATTTGTGGGTAATGATATGACTTTGACTTGAGCGCCATAAATATGAATATTTACATTCTAGATAGGGTAATTCTACCGTATTGTGCATAAAAAATAAATAATAGAAAATGAACTCACATCAGTTAGGCCAAAAACGGATGGAATATTGATTGGATACATAATCAATCTATTTTCACATTTAATGTTTTTTTAACGGAGATTTTTTTATGATAAATTATAAACGCCCTTTGACTACAATAGCTTATTCCACAGCAATAGGGGCTGGTGTGGGATTTTATTCTTCCCATATATCGAATGAAGCTCTAAATTCTTATGAATTTCCAGATCCAAGACGTATTCTTGAATTTAAGTTATTCAGTGCCACACTATTAATCCCTCAGGTAACAATTTGCTGGTTTGCTCTGGGGGCAGTTATAGCGGCGACTGATCTTGTTCTTCAGGCAATCGATCTTGGATTTGGTCACAGGAATGAAGAACCAAGACGAGTGGCGCCATAATAATTATTTTAGATTTTACAAATATAACATAATTTAAAATCTACTGGCCATGTCAAACAAAAGGGCTTTTCTTATTAGCATTAGTGGAAAATATATTAAAATTCTGGAACGAATCATGAACATATCAAAAGGTCATACTGTAATTGCTATTTTAGAGAGTATTAAGGGAGAAGAAGAAGTAGTTAAAAATGCATTGATGCAGGTTGCTGCGTCATGCAGAGCTGAAATTAGTTGTCTTGAATATCGATTACATCAAAATAAAACTAATCCTGCTCAATTTGTGTTGTATGAAAATTGGGAAAGTGCTGAGCTTCATCAAGAACAATTCAAAAAATCCTATATAATCGACTTTGGTAAAAAAATTAAACCCTTACTTGCTAAGCCATATCAAGTAATTTTTGCAAATGAGTTAACGTAAAGTAGATTAACAATAAGTTGATAATTTTCTTTACGGTTTTATTCTATCGTTAATTTTTAGCCATTCTTTAAAATTTTTTAATAATGCTTCTGCTTCTGCAATACATGCTATTACCGTGCCCTCAGGAATAATATCACCAGAGTAGTCCGCAATATTGCGTTGTTTACGCATAGCGTCCAGTATTATTACTGTTTTTTTATCAGTGCCTAACGTCTCAGGCAATAACTGGAGCATCGTTTGATGATGTCCTGGTTTAGAAGTTAAGGTTCGATATCCATGTGCTTGAAGAGCTGCATTTGCTAATTGCATAATGGCTTTATAGGCAGCATCAAAGCGATTTTCTGGACTGACTAAGTCAATTTTTGAATCTATAATATTGCGTTCAGCCGCTCGTAAAAGCTTATTTATTGCATCCTGGTGAGGTATTATTTTTTCCAGGCTGATGCCAATTAAATTATTCAATGCCACTTTCAGTTCCCATAATAAATAATTTAGGATTTTTTAAAACCTCTTGGATGAAGATGTCTTGCTTTTGTAAACATGTCTTCCATTGTTCTCTGGAATATACTTTAGGGTTAATTTCTCGTCCTAAACTAGATTGAGCAGAATAAAGTGCAGTCACTATTTCTGTAAAATCAATATCACCAATAATAAGTATATCAAGATCGGATCCTAAGTGTTCAGTTCCTTTTGCCACAGAACCAAAAATAAAAGCCACTTCAATTTTATCAGATAATGGCGCTAAATAATCAAACAAGACATCCACCAAACCAGATGTTTTTTTCAAAATGCTGGCAATTTCCGTGTAAATGGGGAAATTACGATTCGCTTGATAGTAAACTTGATTACCACTAAGCTCGCGTAGAAGCACGTTAGCTTTAGCAAGCTTTGATAACTCTCGATGAAGTGTGCCTGCAGTAGTATTCGTTAACCGCGCGATCTCTCGCACATGATAACGTTCGTCTGGATGAAGCAATAAAAGCCCAAGCACCCGACGCCTATATTCAGAAAACAATATTGAAGTATCTAACATAATTTTCAAATGAAGCCAAATAAGCTTCAATCATAGCCTAAAAAGCTACAATATTCAATTTTTTTTTCTCTTTGAGTTAACGTAAAGTAGATTTACAGTAAGTTTCGCGGACTAGTAAAATCGCTAAAAGTGCTGTAACCGCGGCTATTGGAAACATCCACATAGCAAATTGAAAATCAGCGGCAGTATATGCTTGTATGGCTACACCTGCATGATGTTGCATAAGCCAACCAAACAATACTTGGCCAATACCGCCGCCGCCTAAAACAATCACCGAAGAAATAGCTGTTGCCGCACCTGTATTACTAATATGATTACTTTCTGCAACTAGAGGGTAGCTAATAACTTGAGCACTGGTAAACACGCCTAAAAAGAAAAATATAATATTTAACATAGTGTTGGGTAAAACTATTCCTATAATTAATGGAATAGCCGTAAAAAATGTAGCAATAGCTCCAAAGATCATTAATGGTTTACGTCTGCCAATCCTATCAGAAAGCCAACCCATTAGTGGCGAACTCAAAATGCTGCCGAAAAAAATCAAACTTACAATATTGCTTGCGGTAAGTTGTGATAATTTATGTACCACTTGCAAATAACTTGAACCCCAGAGGGCGCCAATCACCATAATTGGTAAATTTAAGCATGATATATAAATGCCAGAAAGCCAATTTTGAGGGTTTGTTAGTGCTTGCATAAAATTATGCGATGATTTTTGTTTCTGCGTCGCAAAGTTACCTAAATCTTCATTCGGCCTATCTTTAACAATGAAAAAGATCCACAAGAAAAGTACAGCACCAATACCGCCATCAATTAACAGCGAATTACGCCATCCATAAAGTTCATTCAAATAAACAAAAGGGCTGTGTGCCATCATCCCACCAAGAAATGCCATGGTTGCCAAACAACCAAGCACCACTGCTTGACGACGAGGTGGAAACCAACGTGTTACTAATATTACACAGGAGGTAAAACAAAATGCATTACCGATTCCTGAAATAAAATGAAAGAATGATGCTATAAGAAAGGAGTGAGTTAGCGCAAAGCCAATTGTTCCTATAAGACAAATAAATATGGCAAGAAGAATCATAATTCGCGTGGAAAAACGATCGAGAAGAATTCCTGCTGGAATCAGGAAAAGAATGTTAGCCAATAAAAATGAGCTAGACATCAGGCTTAATTGAGTTGCATCGATCTTAAATTCATTGCGTAAAGACTGATTGATTACATCAAATAAATTAAATTGAAAAAATTCATAACAGAAAAATAATCCAGCTGAAAGGCAAACCAACCAAGCCATTAAACCGCCAGGAGAAGAATTTATTTTTGAATCAATTATCAAAGAATCAGACACGTTAACTCCTACCCTCAAGCAAAAGGATTAAAATACACGTTGACTAGTAATTGTTTGATAGAATCATAGCCATTTTTCTTTCTTATATCTGAAATATAATGCTCAACAGTTCTACTAGATAATTGTACTTCAAGAGCAATTTCTTTTATTCCTTTTCCCTGTAAAAGATAATATAAACATTGGCTTTGTTGTTGGGTTAACTTAAGAGATGAATTTTTTTGCTTATCTATAAATTTATATTGAGATAATTCACTATATATCGGTGTATTAGATTCTATTGATTCAAATTTTTTATTAGGAAGCATCAATTGCGAAAAAATTCTATCGAGTAAGCTTTTTGGTATGATCTCATGAAAATTCTTTTTAAGACATAGATTATTAAGATCATGATATGTGCATTTTAATTTAAATCTTATTGATTCAAGGCATTTTGTAATCTCTCTTAATGAGATATTTGCCATAAATCCTATATCTTTTTGCGAGAATCCAATATTAAATAAATATAAAACCTCATTTTCAAAAACAGTTAATTCATTAAATAAATGACCGTCATCTACCATGAGATTGAAACTTGTTTCTTTACAATTTATGAAAAATTTATTAGAGCTAAGTAAGTACATAATAGTTTTTGTAACGCAAGGGTTCGTGATTTCATTAGCCACACAATTTAAGCCTATAACTTTTCCATGATAATTATTAACAGGAATTTTTTGGCTTAGAAAAAAATGTCTTTTTCCGTCTGCGCATATATTTATTTGAAAAAAAGTCGATGGATCATTATTGGCAAATATTTTTTTATCTTCATTTCTAAAATTTTCTGCAGATTCTACCGTTGGTGTTTTAAGCTCGAAATCATTAAGACCAAATATATGATGAGGATCTTTAAGGCCAAAAAGGTTGGCACAATAGGGGGTGGCACCAATATAGATAGACTCATGTGTTTTGGTAAAAGCAACAATGCCCGGTAGCTGCGATATGGTATAAGCTGATAGTGACAAGATTGAAGAATCTGTCATATCACTTAATATCAAATTTGAACTTAAAGCAGCATTCATATAATACTCGATAAAATTATTTCCATAACTAGCTTAGTTGTGGAGAAATTTTGTTTTAAAAGGGTGGTGATATTAATAAAGCACCTTAATGACAAGGTGCTGTCTAAAAATTATACCAAAATGATTGTTTGTGGTCAGGTTTTGCTCCGACAGTTAGCTAGCGTAGCCCTTGGTTGCTTGCAACCGGGGTTCCAATTAGTTCTAATCAAGTAAATCTCGGTTGCAAGCAACCAGGCTTGTACTAAAGTTGAGCTATTAAGTAACTAATAGTTTGATAGGAATAGTTTGAAATTTGACATGTGTATCACTGGGTGCTACACTGAAGTATGTAATAAGAAAGTGTTAATTTATGCGAGTTTTTAAAACTAGTTGGTTCAGTAAAGCAGCTAAAAAATCTTATATTAAAGATACTTATCTGTGTATGGCAATTGAGCAGATCATTAAAGGTCAAGTAGTAGATTTAGGTGGAGGCGTTTTAAAAAAACGTTTAAATGAGAATAGGTACCGATCTATTATATTAGCTAAAAGTGATGACTATTGGGTATATGAATTTTTATTTGCGAAAAAAAATCTTGATAATATCACTGATCAGGAGTTGGCAAAATTTCGTATGCTTGCAGGTATATATGCGAAGTTATCATTAGAGCAAATTGATAAATTATTGCAGAACAAATCATTAGTGGAGATATGTCATGAAAGCAAATCGTAAATATAAATCTGAGGCATTTGAAGCAATCCATTCTTCTGCAAGTGCACTACTTGACATAGGAGCTATTGATAAAACCACCATGCGTGATTTTGATGATTCGTGCCTTATGAAAATTCCGGAAATTGGAGCTAGGCAAATAAAAGCGATTAGAGAAAAAAATCATATTAGTCAGCCTGTATTTGCACGTTATTTAAATACCAGCAAATCAACAATACAAAAATGGGAAATTGGTGCAAAGCGACCAAGTGGGATGGCTTTAAAACTTCTTTCTGTAATACAAAAACACGGTTTACATATTCTAGATTAGCTGAAATAGGTGCATTAAAAAGTGCACCTAGTATGTTTATGCTTTCTGACGTGGTCATCCTAAACCTGTACCTAATGCCATTATCATCAGAATATCAGAAGTTTTAAAGCTGTTCATCTCAAAAAACAAGTAGCCTTGATGCGGCCGCAGGCGTAATCAAGGAACTCTTGGGCTTCATGGTGAGTGATCCTTGATTACGCCTGCGGCTGCATCAAGGCTTACTGGGCACTCATGAAAATTTGAAAAACTTATAATCAGTAAATACAACTAGCAATAAATTTAGTGAATGGAACAATATTTTGATTAGTACTAGCTTGTTCTAGTGCATCCATATATTCATTTCTTCGCTCAACAGGAATAATAGTCCATGGATAATGACAGCTTGCTAACATAGCATTCATCAGAAAACGCCCAATTCTGCCATTACCATCGGAGTAGGGGTGGATATAAACAAAAAAGAAATGCCCAAGAACAACTCGAACGGCTGGATCCTCTTCTTTAATCATTAACTGAAAAAACTCTTCCATTAGCTCGCTGACAATCTGCCATCGAGGTGGTATATGTTTTGATTGACGTATAAATACAGGGCTTCGTCTATATCCTGCTAAATCGGTTGGTTTTAAAAGACCAATAGCAACACTTGGTTGAAATAATTCTCTATACCAATTTCCATGTTCTTTTTGTATTATTTTCCCAGGATTATCTTCGTGTAATATTTGGTTCAAGCTTTTCTTTACAGATTGAAATGCTTGCCAGTATCCGCGAGCAGCTAGTGCATTACATTGATTTCTATCCTGCTTCGTAGCATCAGGATTCCATTGGCCAGAACGAACTTTTTCGATTAATTCAGGACTTACCTGATAACCTTCAATAGATAAAGAATGGTAAGCATCTGAGATATAATTTTCTTCTACTTGTTCTAGATATTGTTCAATGTTAATTATTTTTTGGCGGGTCGTAGGAAAATTTTCTTTTATTGGCTGTCGCATATCATGCCACATAACTTCCAACCGACTTCGGTAGGCTGGTTTATTAGAAGCAGAAAAATCTATCGGTGTATTTGTTAAAAATGGATCTTCTTCCCGTATTTGATAACCAGCACTTTCCATAGTTTTTTTGATTTCTTCTGCTACGTTATCTTTGCCAATATTATGAAGTGCACCGCAAATTCGGCCTGCAATCCAAGAATGTCCTTCCTCAAGTAAATAATGGAGAAGATCTGAGGCTGTGTTAAACATCGAAAGAACAGCTCGTGCTTCAGTAGGATATTGAGAAAAGAATTTAGGTGAACAATAGATCAAAGCAGGTATTATGGCATAAACTCTCATGTCCTGCTTAATTTCTATATCCTCTGTTGCTGGCATTTTATACTGTACTGGGAATAAAGCGGTATTATGAGGTAAGTCCA
>CAMDMN010000079.1 GCA_945901965.1 Legionella genomosp. 1
ACCACACTCCCTAACGGTCGTGGCTCGGATTCCTCAACCACACTCCCTAACGGTCGTGGCTCGGATTCCTCCAGACAATGCAGTCCCATCAAAGATCATCAGACTTGTGGGGAACGATATGGCTGCATCAAGGCTACGATTCACTGCCATTAAGTTAAGAAAAATTACTTTTAAATACAATGCGTTATTCAGTTTGAACTATGTCGTCTTTGCGAACAGAAATTAATGCAATATACTTTCCTCAAATCTCTTAATCAATTTTGCAACAACTCCTTTATTGGCATCAATAAATAGGTATCCTTTTAAAGTTTGTTGTTGTCTTTGTGCGGGATTGTTATACATTTCTATAATTTTAGCACCAAGCTCATCTACATTTTGCGCCATAATCATAGCCTCTGCCGCAACCAAATCACGACAAATAGCTGCTGAATTATTCATATATGGGCCACAAAATACTGGGACTTTTAAAGCAATAGGCTCCAAAACATTATGCCCGCCAATAGGAACTAAACTACCACCAACAAAAGCATAGTCACTCAGATCATAAAAATTAAAAAGCTCACCCAATGAATCAATAACAACTACATCCACATTATCATTAATAGTATCAAGTTTAGAACGAAGCCCGGTATTATAATTATGCGACAAAGATAAATCATATACTGCTTGAAACCGTTGAGAATGGCGTGGAACTAGAAATAAAACAATATTAGGAATAGCTTTTTTAAGTTTGTCGAGAATTGATAATAATTGCTTTTCCTCACATTCATGAGTGCTAGCCGCAACAAGTACCGGACGCAAATCAACTATCTTCTCTTTAATAAGCATACAATCTTTATTTTCATTAACCTTAAGATTTAAATCTAATTTAATATTACCGATCATTTCAACTAAATTAGAAGAACATCCTAACGCAATATATCGCCTAGCATCTTCATCAGATTGCGCCAATATAGCTGTAAATTTATTAAGCAATGGTTTAAACAAAAATCTAACTTTCATATAACTCTTAAATGCCTTATCCGACAAACGAGCGTTTGCTAAAAACAAAGGGATTTTACGTTTAGATACCTCATAAATTAAATTAGGCCATAACTCCGTTTCCATAGTGATACATAAACGCGGATTTATTCTATTAAGCAAGCGATTTAAACACCAAGGCAAATCATAAGGGATATATTGATGAGCAACTCTAGTACCAAAATGTCTAATTACTTGTTGTGAACCAGATGGCGTCATAGTCGTTAATAGAACTCGCAATTCTTTAGCTAATAAAGCATTAACTAGCGGAGTAGAAGCAACAACTTCACCTAAGGAAACCGCATGAATCCAAACATCAACAGACTTAAGATGGCTTAATTTACCAAAAGAAAATCGCTCATTAATACGCTGCCGATATTCAGGAAATTTTAAACTCTTCCAATATAGGCGAAACAGTATAAACGGGATTGCTAAATAAAATAGAAAACTATAAAGCTTACGCATAGATTTATTTACTCTTAAATTTTTTTAAAATTTGCAGTGTGATTATACACTTAATAATAAATAAAAGAATGTAGGGTGGCGCAAAGGAGTGCAACGACGTGCCCACCAGCCGAGCTCATCTTGTCATTATGGTGGGCACGCAGCAGATTGCACCACCCTACGCGTGCTATTTTTATACTTTGATAATCTTACCCTGGGCAAAGCGATATCGTTCCCACCAACCTACAATTACTTAAATAGTATAATCTATCAAAGAATACATTTTTTCACCAAATTTTTAAAATTATTTAAGCGAATTAAAAAAAAACCGTATATGTATTTACACATATAGGCAATGATTAAAATCCATGTTAGGATTGTAACGCAGTAATAACAAATTAATTTAAAAGGAGTTTTTCATGAATAACAAACTAATCGGCGCAATTGCTACAGCAGTAGCTATCGCTTTCGCAACAGCACCTATTTCTGCTTTCGCTCATAAAGCTGCAAAAGTTTCTTGCAACGTTAAAGGAAAAGTAGAACAAGTGTCAGCTCACAAGTGTAAAAAACTTGGTGGAACTGTAGAAGAAGAAAAAAAAGCTGAAGATCACAAAGGCTAATATTTTTAGTCTTTATAAAAGTGTCTATTAATATAGGCACTTTTTTTTATCTTAATTTTTGTAAAATAATATAGGTTGGACCCTGGCCCAACCTACAAGTACTCTTTTAATTATAAGCTAAGGACAGTATGTTAAACCTAAAAAAAACGCTATTAACTATTTTGGCGGTCAGTAACACTTTTGCCTTTGCTGGCAGCATGGGCCCTACCTGTGTACCAGGTACTGATTGTGAAAAACCAGCATGGAGTATTAGTACCTATGCATTGTATTTACAACCATCGTTTGGTGGAAATGGCCTTGGATATACATCATTTAGCAACTATGGCTCTGATCTTTCGGGTAACACGATTGAATTAAATGGTGCGACGAATTATATGCATAATATCAACCCTCAATGGAATTGGGGTTTTCAAATAGATGCCGCCTATTATCTCAATTCAAAAAATGATATTGATATTAATTATTATCATTTTAATGAAAACACTCAAGGGTATTTACCACAAGGTACTTTGTTTGCTGGTAGCGCTCCAGGATTATATGCAGGTCTTGTAAAAGTTGCTCCAAGTTGGAATGCCATTAATCTTGAATCAGGTCATCGCTTTGATTTTGATAATATTAAAACCTTGCGGCTTCATGCAGGTGTTAGTTTTGCAAATATTAACAATAAGTTTACAAACTATCCGCAAGTATTTTCAACTGGCAACCCCATTTTTATTACGACTGATAAAATATCGTATAACGGATTTGGCCCACGCTTCGGTGGGGACTTTAATTATTTTGTAGGGCATGGATTAGGTCTTTACACAAAAGCTGCTGGAAGTTTATTAGTTGGTACTGCCAAGCAATCTGTTACAGGTTATAAAGATTTTATATTTAATACATTTAATAATGTCTATAGCGCTGGCAATTATTCACAATCGCATAATGGTGTGATTGTTCCGGAAATAGAAGCTAAATTAGGTCTTAAATATGATTACTCACTGGCACAAGGTATCATTACGTTTGACCTTGGCTATCTTTGGATTAATTACTTAAATGCAATAGTGAGTCAGGTCGGCGCTAATGTAAATAATTCGGTTGTTAGCTCTAGTACTACAACAAATTTTAATTTGAACGGATTATATTTTGGTCTTAAATGGATGGGAAATGTATAGTTTTTAGCAAAAACATACCTTATAAGTTTCCTTATTGTATAAATAAGTTATAAAAGTGAATGGATTTATGTTGAAATTAAAACGAATAGCAATGGCTATTCTTGTTGTTGGGGTAGGAAGTAGTAGTGCAAGCTTTGCTAATGTTATAACTCCAAACATTGCCCCTTGGTCTTTTGGTGTTAATGCATTATATTTGCAGCCGTCTTTTGGTGGAAATGGTCTTGGGTATAGCACCTATGGCAATTATTCTGGGAATGATGAGTTTCAGAATTTTGTTGGTGTGAATGGTGCTTCTAATACCATTTATAACATTAACCCCAAATGGGGATGGGGCTTTGAAGTACAAGGAGCATATCGCTTTAACGCCAAAAATGAGGTAGGTATTCAATGGTATCATTTAAATAATCAAACCAATGGATATTTACCTCAAGGATCACTTTTTGCCGGCAACTACGATGGTCTTTATGCGGGGCTTTTGCAAATAGGACAACGGTGGGATGCAGTAAACCTTGATGTGAGCCATGATATTTTATTAGATGAACAGAAAACTTTGCGGGCATTTGCGGGTATATCCTTTGCATCTATCAATAATCAATTTAAAAATCATCCACTACTTCACCCCTCTTCACCACCCATATTTAATACGGTGGAAACCTTATCATATAATGGATTTGGCCCACGAGTTGGAGGCGATTTTGGATATACTCTCGGACATGGATTCGGTTTATATGCAAATGCTGCTAGCAGTGTCTTGGTTGGATCAAACAGCCAAAAGGTAAGTGGGTTTCAAGATCTCACCACGATCCCAGGATACGGGGCTCAACTATTTAGTGCAACCAACTTTTCCCAAACTAACAAGGGGATAATTGTCGTCGAATTAGAATCAAAATTAGGAGTAAAATACGACTATCAATTGGCTCATGGTAATTTAACCTTAGATATTGGCTATTTGTGGATGAGTTATTTAAATGGCATTACAAGTTTTAACGAGGTAGGTGTAATCGATACTGCTGGTGTTGGTACTGCATCTCTTGGCGCCGTTAATACAACTGCTAATTTTAATTTAAACGGATTGTATTTTGGTCTAAAATGGTCTGGAAATATATAAGGCCAAGCCAATATTAAAACAGGCCAGGAAAGTTCACCTCTCGCTGTACGTGAACCTCTCTGACTGTTCGATCTATCCTAACCGTGACCGTTACAGAGCGGAAAATACGCTCGTCATTCAGAGTACAACGAGGGATCTCCGAAATTGGTACCGTGCTACATCCAGGAGATCCCTCGTTGTACTCGGGATGACGTGCCTCTAGAGATGCTGTTTTAATTTAAGTTGATCTTGCCCCGAGGTAATAGCCATCCTGCGATTAATGATATTGCAAGTACAGCAATAGAAATAAAGAAATTTGATAAAAGTGCCGGATAAAAAATTAAAATTATAGCAATACTACTTAAGATTAGACCTGCGCTAATTTCTAATTTTTGCATATGTTTCTTAAAAAATTTCTTACGACCAAAAATCATAAAAAATACCAATATCATCATCAATGGTAATAGGTATAAAACCTGATAATAAAATTGATAAAATACTCTACTAAAAGGCGAAAGAGATTGCTCAAGCAACCATTGTTCAATAACTAGTGAAATATTAAATACGCAAGTTTGCTGAAAGAGCTCTACAATAATTACAGTAAAAATCAAAGTGATAAAATCAAATATATCTAATTTCAAAACTTGTTTTGCAAGTACTTTACGATAAAATTTAAAAATCGCTATAACCAACAAAGAGCCTGCAATAATCGCAGCATATTTTAAATTAGTTGATATTCTATAATAAAAATCAGCATGAAATTGATGAATATAATGGATAAAACCTAAGGTCAAAATAAAGGTAAGGCCTATACTAAACTGCTCCCATTTTCTTGCAGGATATAACCATAAAAATGCCAAAAATACGGCAAAACAAAATAAAGAACAGGGACTAATGGACTCTACTAAAGACGCAATGGAAACCACCTTAAAAGCTGATTTAGATATGCTTTTACCTATATTAAATTGACTTACCATTCCCCAATTAGTTAATACTTTTATGTCAGCAGCACTTAACTCCCCATTTTTTTTAATTTTATCACGACAAAAATTTAAAGCGTGGAGCAAAGTTTTTTTACCAGAATTTTCATCACTAAAGCCTGCCCATCGTGATCCACAAAAATAAATAGCAGGCACCGCAAAATCATTTAAACTTTGTGGTTGAATGCGGTCATAAAATTTTTGTAACGCTAATTTATCCTGGTTAATAACATAACGATTAACTAGCAGCCAAGGCTCTTTTTTTTCAATTTCATGAAAAAATTTATCAGCTTTTTGACAATATTTACAAGTCGATGAAATATACAGCTCAACATTAAGATTTATCTGCCCTGAGTCAGTGCGAACAAACCAAATTTCCGATGGAGAGCTTGCATTAATTATCGTAGTAGAAAATAACAATATTATTGCATATATTAATTTCATCGCTAAAGCATCCTTAATTTATATTTATAGGATTTACAAAAAACTAAGACCCCGTCATCCTGAACGAAGTGAAGGATCTCCTAAACTTAAGCTCAGGTCTTTGTTTTATGGATCCTTCACTTCGTTCAGGATGACGTTACTGCATTTTTCGTAAGTCCTAATTTACTACTACCTAAACCTTATGAGATAAAAATTTTGGTGAATATATCAAAAATTTGTTGCGTCTTAGATACCAAAGCAAAAAAGCAATCTCTAGTAAAGCAAGATAACTAGCCATTAAAATATCAGTAAAATAATGATGTGTTAGTAAAACCCGCGAAGATACAATGATCAAACCAGAAATAATAAATGCATAACAATAACGGGGAAATAAAGCGCATAATCCAAAGACAAAACCCATAATATTTGTAGTATGTCCTGAAGGAAGAGACCAATAAGGATCCTTTATATTAAACCCGTAAAGACCATATAAATTATCACTAAACAATAAATCAGGACGCGCGCGTCCCACAAATATTTTTAATATCAGACAAATAATCGTTGGAATTAGCACTGACAACAACATAAACCAAGTTCTAATTTCCCAGGTTTTCTCACGATAAATATAACGAAAAACTAGGCCTAATAAAAACATAGGTCCAATATAAAAATTTCCTGAGCCCAAATTAGCTACAAAATTCAAAAAAGGTAAATTAGCACGAAGATCAAGATTATGAAAAAAATAAGCAATTGGCTTATCTAAATAAAAAAATGATATAAACATCAATAAGATACATACAAAAACAACCCAAGATTTTATCATAAACCCTATTAAATGATCAAATTTTGTCATAATATTTAGATTCCTTAATTATATTTAACCAATCTTATTTCGTATTTATTACTATATTCTCATTAAAGTTAAGTAAAATCTATTAATGTTCAGGGCAAATGCATCTTATGATCTAAATGACATCTTCATGTCGTCTTTGCGAGCGTAAGCGAAGCAATCCAGTGGCCTTAAGGTTCACACAAAGGCCACTGGATTGCTTCGCTTACGCTCAGAAAGACTGGTTTTAAAACATAAATAATGTTAAAAAATTTCATCTTAAGCTTAAATTAATATTTTAATGTTATACTATAATGAAAGTGATAGTTAAATTTGAGGTTAATTATGCCTGACATTAAAAAGCAAGCTAGAGACGATTTTGCAAGAGCGCAGAAATATAACTATAGTCATAAAGTTAACCCTAAACTCCTTCCTGATGCGAAAATATTAAACGAATATATTAAACAGCATAATAAATTACCTGATAGCATGACTTCAACTATTAGTTCGGCTAGTAGCGATGCAAATAAAGAACTATTAAAAGCGGGATTAATAGCTGCTTTAGCATTAGATAGCAACGACACAAAAATATCTAAAAGCAATGCGTCAATGGAAAGTATTAAACGTAAACTAGAGAAATCCATTGAAAAAAAAGACGCTCTATTTAAGCAGATTAGTAATCCTGAATCTTATATGAATGCCGGTGCTATATATTCATATGTTTCTGCTCGAGAAGCTAAAATTATCGCGTTAGTAGATCAACAACAAGCGGCAGAAACAGCTGCTCTGAAAGCATATACTATTACGCCCGCTTTTAAAGCATTATTTGCCGATACAAAAGCTGAAGAAGTTGCGGCTACCTCTCTAACAGACGCACTTATAAATACTCATACAGATCAATTAAATAAAATTAAACTAGATAGCAAAGAGAAATTAACAGCCATTAGCCAGGACGTGGCATTTCAAGAGCGTAACATGAGTTATTTAAGTCGCTTATTAAGTGACAAAGACATGCGTCTAGCTATAGAAAAAATGCATGAAAAATCAAAAAAGCCTTCTAAAGACCCTTTGGCGGCAGGCCAAGTTGGAAATTATAAAAGCACTTCCTTAAGAGGAGATTTCGAAGAATTTGAGCTTACAAGGACGCTTAGTGGAAGAAGAATCAAAAAAACTATACAGACCATTCAAGTTGATGTTGAAGTAGAGGAAAATGGTAAAAAAGTCACGAAAAAACAACCACAAGAAGTAGAAGTTTATAGAATTGACTTACCAAATATGTGTAATCCTTGGTTTATGTTAAAAGCTATTTCTGGTGGTATGGATCAATGGAAAAAAGAAGCATGGAGAGATGTTATCGGTAAAATTAGAGCCGATGGCCATACAAAATTAAATCTATTTATGGACAATGATAAAAATCCAAAAAGAGCAAAACAAGATGTTATGATCCAAATCGCAGCGGCTTTAGAGTGCGGGTATAAAATTGACGATATTAGTTTTAAAATTAATGGAACAGCAATTTCAAAAGAAGACATATTTGCTGATAATCCATCAAAACTAGCTCTCATAATAAAGGAAGAAAAGTCTTATGAAGAGGCCTGGCAAGCAGAGAAAAAAAAGGCTAGCGGTGAAGAAAGTAAATCTTTTGACCATTTGAAAGAGCATTTGAAAGAAAATAGAGCGCGTGTAGGGAGAGAAGAGGATCCAGAACCTCTAGCGCCAGAATCAGTAAAAAATACAGGACCAAAAAAATAATCTACTAAGCAAGAGTAGCCTGGTTAGCGCGGCAGCGATAACCGGGTGGCATCTCTTAATAGCATTTCCCGGTTATCGCTAACGCGCTAACCAGGCTACGATTAGATTTTAGTGTTAGGTGTATACATCAAAACGTACTGTTTTACCATTAAGACTATAATTTGGCTTTATTAACGGGGC
>CAMDMN010000080.1 GCA_945901965.1 Legionella genomosp. 1
AAAGCCCCTCATTTAGCTGAGGAATGGCATAAAAGCAAGAACTCCTTAACGCCTTACGAAATTTCCTATTCCTCGAATAAAAAATTTTGGTGGATTTGTA
The DNA here is from genome assembly GCA_945901965.1 of Legionella genomosp. 1. Taxonomy (GTDB): domain Bacteria; phylum Pseudomonadota; class Gammaproteobacteria; order Legionellales; family Legionellaceae; genus CAMDMN01. The sequence continues at coordinate 101 of CAMDMN010000080.1, forward strand.
GAAAAGGTCATGAATGGCAAGCCGCCGTTGGAAATAGATATAGAGGTACAGGTTGTCCAATTTGCAGCGGCAGGAAATTGTCACAACAAAACAATTTAGCAATTAAATGCCCTCATTTGCTAAAGGAATGGCATCCAACAAAAAATTTTGATTTAACGCCATTCGATGTAACTCCAAGAGGAAAAAATATTATTTGGTGGTTGTGTGAACGTGGGCATGAATGGCAAGCTACGACGGGTAATAGATATATGGGTACAGGATGCCCTTATTGTTCTGGTAAGATCGTCAGTGCTGATTATAATCTTGCCGTTAAAAGCCCTCAATTAGCTCAGGAATGGCATGTTGAGAAAAACCATCCATTAACACCATTTGAGGTTACGCCAAAAACACCTAAAATAGTCTGGTGGTTGTGTAAGCAGGGACATGAATGGCCAACTAGTATTGCTGCTAGGTTTAATGGAACTAATTGTCCTTACTGTGCTGGAAAAAAACCTTCTGCAGAATATAACCTTGCAATAAAACGCCCTTGCTTAATTTCAGAATGGCACAAAGAAAAGAATAAGCCATTAACGCCTGATAACATAACCCCCGGTTCTAAAAAAAGAGTATGGTGGAAGTGTGCGTATCAACATGAATGGCAAGCTGCTGTTTATACGCGAGTAAATGGTCATAATTGTCCTAAGTGTAATATTAGAACTTCTCGTCTTGAGATTAGAATTTATTGTGAATTAAAGAGCATCTTTGATGATGTATGGTGGCAAGAAAAAATTCACAAAAAAGAAATTGATGTTTATATTCCCCATCTGACACTGGGGATTGAGATTGATGGTTTCTATTGGCATCAGAGCGATGAAAGACAAACAGCTGACCAAGTTAAGCAAACTATACTTGGCAATAATGGAATCTTTTTAATCCGTGTTGTAGATGATAGGTTGGAAATAAACGAAAGCAATTCTATTCCTTATGTAAATAACGAGGATCACTATAATGTGATTGTTCGCCTTTTGGCATTTATTAAGCTGAAATTGAAGTTAAATGAAGCTGACATAAGAAAGATTGATGAATATATACTCAGGAGACAATATCAAAATGAGGTGGAGTATAACTCAACAGTGTCCGTTCTCCCCACTCCATTAATGAAAAGATCTATTGCAGGAAATCCTGAGTTACTGAAAGAATGGCATCCTAGTAAAAATAGTTATCATCCGGAACAGTTATCATATGGTTCAAAAATTAAAGCTTGGTGGTTGTGTGAGCGAGGGCATGAATGGCAAGCAACTCCAAATAGTCGAACTCGACCACAAGGTACGGGGTGCCCATATTGCAGCGGGAAACAACCAACTAAAGATAATAATTTGGAGGTAAAAAGTCCTGAGCTCGTTAGAGAATGGCATCCAGAGAAAAATAATGATCTTAGACCAGATATGTTTTTACCAAGGAGTAATAAAAAGGTTTGGTGGTTATGTGAACGAGGGCATGAATGGCAAGCATCAATTGATAATCGATTTAATGGGACAGGCTGCCCAATTTGCTGGAATACTAAAAAATTTTAGTTATTTTTAGTTATATCGATACTGTGGTTAAAAACAGTAATATTTTAGATCAATAAATAAAGAATTATTTAAAGAGAAGGGGATTATTACATGCAATCAGAACAATTAGTGAGAACTTGGATTTGCGACTCGTGTGACGAAATTATTCAGAACCAGAAGATGGATGGGTGGAGTGGATGCACTCTATAACTAATAGCAAAGCATATGATCTTCGTCTGGTACATCACGCAGGCTCAGGTGCTAATAAATCTTCTTGTCAATTTAACTCTACATTGGTAAGTCAACAAGGTTGTATTCTACTAGATTTACATTTGTCTATGTGTTTAGGGGCTGATGGATTAATGAGATTGCTATCGTTTCTTGCTAAGCAGGAGTTGCCACAAGATCAGGTGCTCGAAATGATCAAGCGTCTTCATATTCCTGGGTATGAACATGCTCGTCATTATTTTAAAAAAGCAATAAATCAGTTTGTTATTGAACCAAACATGCCACCTGGCTTCTATTGTCAAAATCAAATTGATGCGGTATTAGAGTGGTCAAGATCAATAAATCAAGATGCTTAACATAAAATTAAACGGTTAATTGATAATCCGCCCTTTTTTAACCAAGATTAAAATTATAGATTTGTAGAAGTATAATTCTAAGTTTTTTTAATGGACATTTTGTGACATCATATAATGGTGGCACTATAATATGGAGTGTAGACCAGAGGAAGATATAGGTAATGATAAAATAGGCCTGGGACTAAAGATCGTGCTGTGAAGTGTAAATTCAATACAAGTTCCTAATTAACAAATTGCTTTCGTGCTTTGGCTGTTTATGTTATCATCGGCGTTTAAATTATCTGCTTATAACATTTAATACTTCCGATACAGCCTAAAATAGTAACTTTAATGAGCGAAAAAAAACCTTCTCTTCCATCCGTTGGAAATTCTCAACATCGGATTTTGGTCGAGGATATTGTTCAATTAATTAGGCAAGGACAGCGCCGCGTAGCAACTGAGGTCAATGCAACTGTTGTTTTGCTGTATTGGACCATTGGAAAACGAATTAATGATGAAATTCTTATTGATAAAAGAGCCGATTACGGTAATCAAATTATCGACACTGTTTCAGCTCAGTTAAGTCTCCAGTTCGGTAAAGGTTATAGCCGGTCTGGGTTATTTAGGATGGTTCGTTTTGCCAAACTTTATCCTGATAATCAAATTGTCGCTACAGTGTCGCGACAATTATCATGGTCTCATGTGGTGCTACTTTGTCAGCTGGATGAAGAAATTAAGCGTGATTTTTATCTACAAATGGCCTGTATTGAGCATTGGGGTGTTCGAACTCTTCGCGAGAAGATGGGGTCAATGTTATTTGAGCGTACGGTAATTAGCAAGCAACCTGAGGAAGTCATTAAATATGAACTAAAAAAACTCGCTCAAACACAACAGTTAACCCCTGAGCTTGTTTTTAGAGATCCTTGTTTTTTAGATTTTATTGGGCTCAATACAAAATATTCTGAGTCTGATTTGGAAAATGCCATACTGGACCATATAGAAGAATTCATTCAGGAATTAGGGAGTGATTTTTGTTTTGTTGCTCGGCAAAAAAGAATGGCAACAAAGCAGAAAGACCGATACCTCGATTTGTTATTTTTCCACCGCAGCATGCGTAGGCTTATAGCTATTGAATTAAAATTAGATCGATTCGAACCAGAGCATAAAGGCCAAATGGAATGGTACTTACGTTGGCTTGATAAAAATGAACGAAAAGAGGGCGAGGAAAAACCGCTGGGTATTATTCTTTGTGCAAGCAAGGATGAAGAAGACGTTGAGTACCTGGAATTAGATCAGGCAGGGATACATGTTGCTCAATATTTAACACAATTGCCATCCAAAGAGCTGATGGAGGCTAAATTACATGATGCAATTGTCAATGCAAAACAACAACATGAGATGCATGCATTAAATTTGGATAAGCCATGAGCCGGATTCGATGGCAATTTACTGAAGAAGAGCTCTCGTTAGCAAGAACCAAGTATAAAAAGAGTCAACTTTATTTTGCGCTACAACTAAAACATTATGAGCACTCTATGGAGTTTATAGAAGATATTACAAGCCTATCTACGAAGACCATATACGCAGTAGCCAAAAAACTTGAATTACCCTCGCAATTAAAACCTTTATCTAATAAAACTCAAGCGATTTACCGACAGGAAATTAGGGAATACTTTCAATCCAAAGCAGTCAGTGCTGGAGATGAACTACTCATTAAAAATTGGTTAACTGATACTGTTTTTCCTCATGAATCATTAGGCATGGAACAACTAAAGGAACGAGCTTCTGATTTCTTGATAAAACATAAAGTTGAACCGCTAAGTGAAGGAGCACTAGAGCGAGTTATTAAAAGCGCGAAACACCAACATGAAGAAGCCTGGTTTGAGTCAATTCATATGGGACTTGATCCTGAGTCCAAAAATCATCTTGATAAACTTTTGATAGTCGAAAAGAATGTTTCCCGCTTATCCGAGATTAAACGATGGCCAGGGGGGTTATCACTGGAAACAATTCTTGGAGAAGCAGAAAAATTAAAATTCCTTAAATTAATTGTTTTGCCAAAATGTTTAAATGATATTCCCAATAAATCCTTGCAGCGTCATTATCGTAATATATGCACGAAGTACCCTAGCGCAATTAAGAATATGCCAATTAGTCATCGATATGCGCTTCTTGCAGTCTTCTCACTGATCAAGCGAAGACAAGTTACTGACAATTTAGTTGACCTTTTGATAAGACTAACTAAAAAGATCATGACTTCTGGTGAAAACAAACTCAAAAAAGAGTTATCAAAGGTTGTTGAAATTAAAAAAGGATGTAATCGTAAAGTTTTATTAAATACTTTGATTACTACGATTATTAAATATGAAGATCACATTATTAAGGAAGCAATTTACCCAGTGATACCCAAAGAACGCTTAGAGGCTGCTCAGGAGCAAAACTCAAAAAAACCAATTTCTTATGACAGTTTAGTTCATGAACGATCTAGAAATTCTTATTTAAAGCATTATCGAAGAATGGTAGCGCCTGTACTGGAACTGTTGGACTTTAAGACTAATAATACACATTATCAACCCATCATCGAGGCACTATCTCTCATACAGTCTCAATTGGATAGTGGCACAACTTATTACCCCATGAATCTGTGTGTTCCTATTGATGGTGCTGTTAAAAATCTCCACAAACCTTTAATTCTAGAGCATACTGAGCAAGGGGAGCGTATTAATAGAATTAATTATGAGCTCTGTGTACTTAGAAATTTACGGGATAAATTGCGCGTTAAAGAAATTTGGATACAAGGTGCCTATCAATATAGGAATCCAGAAGAAGATGTACCTCAGGATTTTAATGAAAAAAAAGATTATTACATTAGCTTATTAAAAAAACCAAAATCATCAAAATACTTCATTCGTCACTTGAAACAATTATTAAATAAAAATCTAGGATTATTTAATAAAGAGCTTCCGAAGAACACCAAGGTATCACTATTAAAAAAACCATTAGGACACATAAAAGTTTCTAAATTGATAGAGCAAACAGCACCGCCTCAACTTGAAAATATTAAACAAGAGGTCTTTAAGCGCTGGCCAAATACCAGTCTATTGGATGTATTAAAAGAGACTGATTTATTTGTCGATTTTATCAAAGCATTTACACCTAGTGGTCCCAAAGAAGGGCTGGATGTAGAGACAATAAAAAAACGATTGCTTTTAGTCATATTAGGTTATGGTACTAATACGGGATTAAAAAGTGTCAGTGCAGGTAATGATGATGTGACTTATCAAGATTTGAAACATGTAAAACTGCGCTATCTTGATGCTGATAACTTACGTGATGCAATAAGAATGGTTATTAATCAATTACTTGAGATTCGCGCACCGGAAATATGGGATTATTGCACTACCGCTGTTGCGTCTGATTCAACACACATTGGAGCTTCCGATCAAAATTTAATGAGTCAATGGCATCCTCGCTATCATAAAAAGGGAGTAATGATTTACTGGCATGTCGATACAAAATCAGTATGTATTTACTCACAGTTAAAGAGTTGTGCCTCATCTGAAGTATCGTCAATGATTGAAGGCGTACTTCGTCATTGCACTGATATGAGTGTACAAAAGAACTATGTTGATACTCATGGTGCAAGTGAAGTTGGCTTCGCTTTTTCATATATGCTAGATTTTGATTTGTTACCTCGCTTTAAAAATATTCACTCACAAAGCCTATATGTTGCTGAAAAAGATGACTTAGATAAATATGGCAATTTATCTTCAATTATATCTCGACCAATCAATTGGGATCTCATTGAGTCGCAATATGACCAAATCATAAAATATACGATTGCTTTGAAGTTAGGTACTGCCAATGCTGAAGCAATTATGAAAAGGTTCACTCGAGATAATTTACAGCATCCTACTTATAAGGCGCTTAGTGAGCTTGGTAAAGCAATTAAAACAATATTTTTATGCCGTTATTTGGGATCAGAAGAGCTGCGACGTGAAATTCATGAGGGTCTGAATGTTGTAGAACGATGGAATGGCATTAATGATTTTATATTTTATGGTAAAAAAGGAACATTTCGAACTAACAGGCCCGAAGAGCTGGAGCTTTCGATGCTTTGCTTGCACCTGCTACAGTTAAGTATGGTCTATATTAATACGGTTATGCTTCAGCAGGTGTTCAAGGAATCAAGCTGGTTGTCTAAAATCACTATAGAGGATAAACGAGCCATCACCCCATTATTACATGAACATATTAATCCTTATGGGATCTTTATTCTTGACTTAAGTTCTCGTCTTGCCATTAACCATCCAGCTCTAAGGGAGGCGGCATAATATGGATAAACGTACTGGCCCACGAAAAAAAGCATTGCAGATTATAAAATATTTCCGGCATGAAAACCCTGATTACAATTATCTTCGCACCGTTTTTCAGCATTTGCGCAAAGAGCTTAATGTTGCTGTAACAGCTGAATCAAAAAAACTACCTTACGTGCCAACAGAAGCTGAGCTGAAAAAATATTATGAAGTGGTTTGGCAGACAAAAAATATGCAAGATATGATGATTATTAAGACGTTACTCTATACTGGAATTCGTGTCAGTGAGTTAATACGTCTTAATATTGAGGACATTGATTTTGATCGTTATCAGATAAGAATCACTGCTGGAAAGGGAAAAAAAGATAGGATAGTTCCGTTTCCAAAAAGTTTTCGAGAAACTTTAGCTATGCATGTCTCAAATGCTAATAAAAACAATCAGGTTAGCTTATTTGAATCATCTTGGAAAAGACCGTATTCAGATCGCGGTATTCGTAAAATGTTGGAAAAATACAGCGAAATAGCCGGAATGAGTCACACTATTTCTCCTCACAAATTAAGACATTTTTTGTTCACTTGGTTGAAAGCTCAAGGAGTGGATGATGCATTGATTCAACCGTATTCAGGCCATGAAACCCGTGCCTCTCTTGAGGTATACTCGAAATTGTCGTTATCAAACGCTCAAGATACTTACGATGAAAAGATTAAAGACTTCCCAGTGTAATGTGTTGAATTTACACTCCGGAACAGGATCTTTAGTCCCAGGCCAAGAAAGCTGGTATTGGCGTAAAGCGTGCTCAACGAGCAATAAAGTTACTTGTTAGGGCGGGCTACATGAAAATGATTGAGCGTTTTGATTTTAAAGATGATCGTTTCATAGGGCTTGCCGCAGTAAAATGTTTAACTCCATCTTTTTTTAAAGCTTGTGGTATTAATTTACAAGCTTTATCCGCTCAGCGCAGGCTTGCTCGTAAAAGACTAAACAAACATCACTCTGGTGCTATTAGTGAAGCACAAGAACGGCAATCACAAGCTAATTCACGTAAAATTCTTAATTTTATTGCACCAGAAGGTAATGCAAAAGTTCATTTAGATGCGATGAAGTCAATGCTTAGTCGAGATGAGAAGGCTGAAGATTGGCGTCATGAAAAAGAGATGAAGCGTAGGCGATCCTTGGAGCTAATAGAAGAGTAGGGATGTCAAGCTATTACCAACCGGTAAAGTTCCTCTATGAGCTTTAAAATGAGTTTTAGACTATAAGTCACAAGACAACTAGAAAAATATACAAATTATTACCATCCAACCTAAATTACATCTAAAAATCAATCAAATTTAAGTGATTTCAAATTATTTATAGTAAAGCATATGTGTAAATTTTGTCATTCTTAAAGTTAAGTGTCCTACTAGTTAGTATTTAAGTGTCTTCTCTTACTACAAGTCAAATTATAATCCTCTAAAAGGTTATCCACATTAACCTTCTTAAAAGGAATTCGCTACGCTCATGTCATTAAATAAAGATAAACAAAATAAGGAATTGGCTAACGCCAATAAAACTTCTAAATTTATAATAATGAATTCCTAAAGGAATATTTTTAAAATGGGGCTCTGCCCCAAACCCCGGGATATTTAAAGACGTGATGTTTGTAAATCACGTTCTATTTAAGGATGTGGGCAGCTTCTCAACCGCCCAACATCACGTCACGGTCATCGGCGTCCCCGCCTGTTCCGTAATTAAATATTACCAGACTTTTAACCAGTAGGGCAGGGGGGCTACCAGGGCAAGATCATGAGTGCCTAGTAATTAATCCAATAATGTGATCTCATACCTCCTTTGTTATAAAAGGAGCAAATGGGATGACAACGTTATCATTAGTAGAGTGTTTATCAGTAATTCGTGACCCACGCCAAGAAAGCAAAATCGAGCATGAGT
>CAMDMN010000081.1 GCA_945901965.1 Legionella genomosp. 1
CGTAATCCGGGAAGTACGTAGGTCTTTTTCAAAAAAGCGTGATGTCATGAAACCTGGATTACGCTGCGCTGCATCCAGGCTACAAGTTATACATGTTCTCAATTATTTTTATTACGTAAGCGGCGTTTCAATATCAACTCCACACTAGACAAATATACCGTGGTGTTATACATTGGCCATTTTAGTAGGAATTTTTTAATGCGTATTGCCTTAATGGTTGAATACGATGGTAGCCAGTATCATGGCTGGCAAGCGCAAAATGGGCTGCATACTATTCAACAAGTGGTGGAGGATGCCCTTAGCCGAGTTGCTGACCATGAGGTTGCTGTTGTTTGTGCGGGCAGGACTGATACTGGGGTTCATGCAACTAACCAGATTATTCATTTTGACAGTCAAGTAGAGCGTGCTATTCGGGGTTGGATTCATGGTGCTAATACATATTTGCCCAAAGATGTCTGTGTTAAATGGGGCAAGGAAATGCCAGATGAATTTCATGCTCGTTATTCAGCTACAACTAGGCGTTATCGTTATGTGATTTATAATGATTCTATTCGTCCAGCTTTAATGCGTAGTTATGTTACTTGGCAATATCGTCCATTGGATCATTCATTAATGCATGAAGCGAGCCAATATTTAATAGGCGAGCAAGATTTTACCTCTTTTCGGTCTACTGAGTGTCAATCAAAGTCGCCAATGCGAAATATTCACAGTATAGATGTCATTCGTAATGGGGATTTAATTCATATTGATATTGTCGCTAATGCATTTTTACATCATATGGTAAGAAATATTGCCGGTGTTCTTATTAACGTTGGTGCCGGGCGTAAACCTGCTTCATGGGTTAATGAAGTTTTGCTTGCGAAAGATAGAAAGCTTGGTGCCGAAACAGCGCCGCCTTATGGTCTTTATTTGATAGGGGTTAATTACCCTAAAGAATTTGGTGTTAGCCAGAAAATTACGGGGCCAATGTTTCTTTTGGGCTCTTTGTAATTATTATAACTACACGAAGTAGATAATATTCTAAAGAATAATCGTATAAAAGCAGGCAGATTTTTAATTAAGAGCATGTGCCTCGCGATGGATAATAAAGGATCGTAAAATGACCGATAGTAATGAGAAAAGAGCGCATTTTATCAGGCAATTAATAACTGATGATTTAGCTTGTGGTAAACATAAATCTATTGTTACCCGTTTCCCACCTGAGCCTAATGGATATTTACATATAGGGCATGCTAAATCTATAGTTTTAAATTTTGGTTTGGCAAAAGAATTTGGTGGCCGTTGTAATTTACGTTTTGATGATACTAATCCTATTAAAGAGGAAGAAGAGTTTGTCAATGCAATAATTGATGATGTTAAATGGTTAGGCTTTGAATGGGCTGATATGACCCATTCTTCTGATTATTATCAAGAGCTATATGATTATGCTATTGATTTGATTAAAAAAGATTTAGCCTATGTCGATAGTTTAACTATGGATGATATTCGTCAGTACCGTGGTACTTTACAAGAGCCAGGGCGAGAGAGTCCTTATCGTAGTCGTTCAATAGATGAAAATTTAGAATTATTTTCTAAAATGAAAGCAGGCGATTTTCCTGATGGATCACATGTGTTACGTGCGAAAATTGATATGAAATCTGGAAATATTAATATGCGCGATCCGGTTTTATATCGTATTAGGCATGTCGCTCATCAACGAACGGGTAATGATTGGTGCATCTATCCTATGTATGATTATGCTCATCCAATATCTGATGCACTTGAGAAGATAACGCATTCTTTATGTACCTTGGAATTTCAAGATCATCGTCCATTATATGATTGGTTAATAGATAATTTACCCGTACCTGCAAAGCCAATTCAAACCGAGTTTGCAAGACTTAATTTATCTCATACACTTACATCTAAGCGTAAATTACGTCAATTAGTTGAAGATAATGTTGTATCTGGTTGGGATGATCCACGATTACCTACATTACGTGGCATGAGAAAACGTGGCTATCCACCAGCAGCAATTAGAGAATTTTGTGAAATTATAGGTATTTCAAGATCTGATTCAGTAATTGATATGTCAATTCTTGAAGCCTGTATTCGTGATGATTTAAATAAAAATGCACCGAGGGCTTTATGTGTATTAGATCCTATTAAGGTTGTTATTGAAAATTATGATGAATCTAAGGTTGAAGAGCTAACCGTATCTATTAACCAACAAGATCCTGAATCACCTAGTAGAATTATGCCATTTGCGCGTGAAATTTATATTGAGCGTAGTGATTTTATGGAAGATCCGCCGAAAAAATATTTTAGGTTATCAGTAGGTGCTGAAGTACGGTTGCGTCATGCTTATGTAATTCGTTGTACTGATGTTGTTCGTAATGAACAAGGTGAGATAGTTGAGCTTCGTTGTGTTTATGATCCTGATACTTTAGGTAAAAATCCTCCAGATAGAAAAGTTAAAGGAGTTATTCATTGGGTGTCTGTAACTCACGCGCATAAGATAAAAGTATATGAATATGATCGTTTATTTAATGATGCTAATCCTCAGCGCGAAGAGGATTATATGCAATTTTTAAATAAAGATTCATTACAAGTTAAAGAAGCTTTTTGTGAGCCTTGGCTTCTTAAACAACCTTTGGCTAAAGTGTTTCAGTTTGAAAGATTGGGATATTATTGTGTAAATCAATTAGATAATGCAGGTGTTGCAAATGTTTTTCACCGTGTTGTGGATTTAAAAGACACCTGGAATAAGGGCTAATAATGTTACAAATTTATAATTCCTTAACGCGTTCTAAAGAGATCTTTGTCCCACTTAAACCAAAGAAAATTGGGATGTATGTCTGTGGGATTACAGTTTATGATCTTTGTCATTTAGGTCATGCACGCTCTATGGTTTGTTTTGATGTTATTGTGCGTTATTTGCGATCTCTTGGTTATGATCTTACCTACGTTAGAAATATTACTGATATTGATGATAAAATTATTGTCAGAGCCAATGAGCGTAACATTCCAATTAATGAATTGACCGAGTTTTATATTGAGGCAATGAATAAAGATGCTAATGCTTTAAATATTTTACCTCCTGATCAAGAGCCTAAAGCTACTGAAAAAATAGCAGAAATTATATCGTTAATAGAGCGGTTAATTGCTGAGAAATATGCATATTTTAGTGAAAATGGTGATGTATATTTTCAAGTTGAAAATTTTAATGGTTATGGCAAATTATCTCACAAAGATTTAGAAGGTTTGCTCTCTGGTGCACGAGTTGAAGTAGTTAAGGAAAAAAGATCCCCGCTTGATTTTGTATTATGGAAAAAAGCAAAGCCAACAGAACCAAGCTGGCCTTCACCTTGGGGTGAAGGGCGACCTGGCTGGCATATTGAATGTTCAGCAATGGCGATGGAAGCATTAGGTGAGCAATTTGACATTCATGGGGGCGGGCTTGATTTACAATTCCCACATCATGAAAATGAAATAGCGCAATCAGAAGGGGCTACTGGTAAGAATTTTGCTAATTATTGGATTCATACTGGCATGCTCCAAGTTAATAATGAAAAAATGGCCAAATCTACGGGCAATTTTCTTACTATTGCTGATGTATTAAAAAAACATAATAGTGAAATAGTCCGCTATTTTCTTTTATCTAGCCATTATCGCAGTCCGCTTAATTATTCAGAAGAAAATTTAGTGCTAGCAGGGCGTGCATTAATGCGTCTTTATCAGTCCATTAAAGATATTAGTATTACAAATGAAAAAGACCTAGATGCATCTTGGTTGGAAAAATATAATGCTGCGATGAATGATGATTTTAATACACCAGTTGCATTGTCGGTGTTATTTCAATTAAGCCATGAAATTAATAAAACCAAATCAGCAATTCTTGCCGCAACGCTAAAGCATTTAGGTGGAACCTTAGGTTTATTGCAATCTGACCCAGAATTATTTTTGCAAGCAGGTATAGAGCTTAATGAGCAAGATCATATTAATGAGCTTATAGAAAAGCGGTTACAAGCAAGAAACAATAAGGACTGGGCAGAAGCTGATAAAATCAGAGATAGTTTGTTAGCTCAGGGAATAGAGCTCCTTGACGGACCAAATGGGACTACATGGAGAATGGTAACGAAGACTTAGAGCGTAAATGTTTGATGCAAATAAAAGTGTAGGGTGGGCAAAGCGATAGCGTGCCCACCATAGTCCGAGCGCTGTTGGTGGGTAGGCTATCGCTTTGCCCACCCTACGTTCATACCTTAAAGTAGCACCATTACCTATAAATGTTCTAGATATTTAATGAGAGCTGCTTAAAATCAAGGGGTTTATTTTATAAACCCAACTGTTTAATTATACTAAGTGGCAAAAATAACCTGTGGTTATTCTCTGGGAATGATATAAAACCAAAATGTTTATAAAAATTCACAGCGGCTTCGTTCTTTGCATCAACAATAACAGCAACAATTCCAATTTGCAGGCTTACTGCAAGGCTTCGTTTAAGTGCATCTAATAAAAGAAAAGAACCTATTTTAATTCCTCGAACATGTTCATCTACAGCTAAGCGACCTAATAAAATTCCAGGCAAGACTGGATATCTAGGTAGTTTTTTTGCTACATCATCAGGTAATTCTCCTGGAAATATTCCAATGGATGAAATGGTATAAAAACCCAAAATTTGTTCAAGACCTCGTTTAGTCAAGACGTAGGTAATGGCAACATTTTTTTTAATATCTTGGCTTGCCTGTGTTTTGAGATAATGATCTAATGCATCAGTTCCACAGGAAAAGATATTCTTGTTATGCTTCTTATCTAAGTGTTCGACCACATATTTCGATGAATGGGAGGCGATCTTTATCATTTGGATTCAACATCCCTCTTATACTCCTCAGCTGTTTTCAACAAGTTATTTGATGCTTTAGGCGGATTTAACAAGGCATTGATAAAAACATCGCGATCAGCAATACTCAAATGTAGCTGTTGGTATTCTTGTATTACGCGAACAGCAGCTTCATATGCCGAGCTTACAACAAAATCAGTAAGCGTTCGGCCTGATAGTTCTGCTGCATTTTTTAGCAATTTTTTTTTGTCTGAACTGATTCTTGCCTCAAGACGCTCTGTTTCGTGATTATATTTAATTAATGGTTGTACCATGTTCGATATCCTGCAATGGTCATTTAATAAATTATACGGCAATATGCCGTATAATTCAAGGGGGTTTTTGTGGTTCTTATCTGTATGGTGTATATAGAGTGCATTTTCATTGTGAAGGGTAGACGTGAGCCTAGTGGACCCGCAAAGGCATTATTAAAAGCTATAAATAATGATCCTGAGCATGTATTAGCAGCATTGGCAAGTTAGGGTTAGATTTACAATTAAATCGAAGTAACCCGTAAAATTTCTGCAAGTGAGGTGTTCCCTGCTAATACTCTTTTAAAACCATCCTCGCGAATAGTAGGAGTTTTAGGTCGAAGATATGAATCTATATCTTGGATATTTTCATGGCGATGAATCATGCCTCTTAGGGTCTCATTGATTGTTATTAATTCTTAAATTCCAGTGCGGCCAGTTACTAAGACGCACATTTGACCGCTGCTCTAATGCTTAACTAATTGTATTTGAATGATTATTTCCTTAACTTAATGGCAGTGATCTGACAGTTAGCGGCTACAACTCCTATTCCGCACTGTTAATCGGAAAATCTTTCAATAAAAAATTCGTACTTCTACCCCCGCCAGAACCTCTTATTAATATATTTTGTTCTATTAAACTATTGATATCACGTGCAGCAGTGTCTTGTGAGCATTTCATTATTTTGGCCCATTTACTGGACGTAAGATTACCCTTAAATCCATCGAAAAGAATATTGAGCATAGCAATTTGTCTTTTGTTGATGATCTTCTTTGAATGTTGATCCCAGAATTTTGATTTATTTAGAACGGTTTCTAAAAGTGACCCTGACTGTAAGATGGCATTGTGTAAGCACTTTAAAAACCAGACAATCCAACGGGTAATATCCATTGTGCTTTTTTGGGCATGCTCTAATTCTTCATAATAGGTTTTACGTTCCTTTCTAATTTGAGTTGACATACTAAAATAACGATTAGGTTGGTTTTCAACCTGAACCAATACCATGTCGGCAATCGCTCTCGAAATTCGTCCATTTCCATCATCAAAAGGGTGAAGCGTTACAAACCAAAGATGTGCAATAGCCGCTTTAATGATGAGGTCAACATTTGAGTTAGGTTGATTGAACCATTCTAAAAATCGCTTGATTTCTCTAGGCAATTTTTTAGCCGGTGGAGCCTGAAAATGTATTTTTTGTCTACCATAACTTCCTGAAACAACCTGCATAGGCCCTTCACTATCAGACCTCCAAAAACCTGAATTTACCAACATCATGCCACTTATTCCCGTTGGAAAAAGCGCAGCATGCCAGTGAAAAAGACGTTTTTCTGTTAATGGTTTAGCGTAGTTACGAGTAGCATCTAATAGCATTTCTACAATTCCATCCACATGTCGATCGGCGGGTAATAATCCTGCAATATCCATCCCAAGATGACGCGCAATCGAAGAGCGCACCTCATCTCTTGCGAGCACTTCACCTTCTATTTCGCTGGTTTTAAGCACCTCATTAGTCATAATTTTCAACACAGCTTCTTCTTGTAGGGAAAAACCAAGGTTTTCCATCTTTCCTAACAGTCGCCCTTGTTGAAATATAACAGGCTTAAGTACCTGATTAACCTTATCATGATCCCAGGCAAAGTTAGGCCAATTCGAATTTTCATAGATATACATGGATAAACTCCGCAAATAGTACGGAGATTATAGTACATATTTACCGCGGTATCAATATTTATTCCGCAAATAATGCGGAGATTGGTGTGGTTATTCTCCGCAAATCAGCTCACTGGAGAATGACTACATCTCGTTTTATAATCACAAAAGATTTCATCAATCACTAAAATATCAAAAGCCTATGGATGTTTATAATTACAGAGAGGAGCAGATAGTTAAACTTGCAGCATAAACGGTTAATTGGGTAGGAAATAGATTGTTAAATAATTGTCTAGACAAATGGTGGCACTATAAAATACTATAATATTTGTAGTGTGGGCAAAGGAGCGGCAGCGACGTGCCCACCATGTCCTGAGATTAAATCGAAGTAACCCGTAAAATTTCTGCAAGTGAGGTATCACCTGCTAATACTCTTTTAAAACCATCATCGCGAATAGTTGGGGTTTTAGGTCGAAGATATGAATCTATATCTTGGATATTTTCATTGCGATGAATCATGCCTCTTAGGGTTTCATTAATTGTTATTAATTCATAAATTCCAGTGCGGCCTTTATAGCCTACATTAGAGCAATGCTCACATCCACAAGGCTCATATATATTAGATAAATCTGTTTTAGGTTTAATTCCCATTAGTTCTTTTTCATCATCACGCAATATATGTGGTATTTTACAATGATCACAGAGTTTTCTGACAAGCCGTTGTGCTATTAAACCTACGATAGATGATGATAATAGAAAAGATTCAACGCCCATGTCATGTAATCTAGTTAAAGCTCCCAAAGCACTATTTGTGTGTAAAGTAGAAAGTACTAAATGGCCTGTAAGGCTCGCTTGAACTGCGATTTCAGCAGTTTCTAAATCTCTAATCTCACCAATCATCACCACATCAGGATCTTGTCGCAAAATAGCGCGTAAACCTTTGGAAAAGGTCATTTGTACTTTGGTGTTTACTTGGGTTTGGCCAACTCCTGGTAAATCGTATTCTATTGGATCTTCAATGGTTAAAATATTGCGACTTACTTGATTAAGTTCAGTTAGCATCGCATATAAAGATGTGGTTTTTCCAGAACCTGTAGGGCCAGTTACTAAAATAATCCCATGCGGTTCTGCAATCATTTTGCGCATAAATTTTAGAGTTTCTTCAGGCATTCCAAGTAAGCTTAAATCAAGTTGTGCGGATTCTTTATCTAAAATTCTAAGTACAATTCTCTCGCCATGGTTTGAGGGCAACGTTGACACCCGGACATCGATATTATGACCTCCAATGCGTAATGTGATGCGTCCATCTTGCGGGATCCGTTTCTCTGCTATATCTAATTTAGCCATTACTTTTACACGAGAAATTACAAGTGGCGCTATACCTCGCTGAATTTCTAGTACCTCTTGTAAAACTCCATCAATACGATTACGGACTAAAACTCGATTTTCATAAGTTTCGATATGAATATCAGATGCTTTTTGCTTGATTGCTTGAGTAAAAAGGGCATTTAGAAGGCGTATA